>DATEMX010000574.1:0-4441 GCA_035275365.1 Polyangiaceae bacterium
TTGCGAACCATGGTTCGTTGACGATACATACACTGAATGGGGACGTCACCCGCCGCTCGCATCGCAGTCGTTCTTCCCGCCGCCGTCAGCGTTCTTTTTCTTTCCTTCGTCCATTCCCTCTTCGCCGGGTGCATCGATCCCCGGGCCAACTACGACGAGTTTGCCGCGCGGCCCGCGGCCACGGCACCCGAGAGAGACGCGGCCGCGATCGACGTTCCCCTCACCGCCTGCGAATCGTTGCTGCAGCAGCCCCTCTCGGGCAAATACTTCACGTCGTGCATGGTGACGGCCACCGGACAGCCCTTCGCGCTCGCGATCGACCTGTCGGTGACGGGCATCGACGCCGGAATGCCCGAGGTTCAGATCTCGTTTACACCACTTCGTATCGATGCCGTGACCATCAAGGACACCGTCGGCGTCTACACGGCGCTCCCGAAGACCGCCGTGAAGGCCGATTGCAGCTACGATCAGGATCTCGGCGAGCTCGTCATTCCCGCCGAGGCGACGACGATCGGCACCAAGGTCACCGCCAAGGACGTCACGCTGCACGGCCTCTTGCAGAACGTCGAGCAGAACTGCGCCGAGCTCGACGGGCGCACCGAACTACCCATCCCGCTGTCGCTCGCGGGCCTCGGCGATTCGTGTTTGTTCACGCGCATCGCCGACGACGGACCGATCGTAAGGCCCGATCCCTCCGAGTATCAGTGCCCTCGCTCGGATCCGGCGCCATGACGGCCGATCACGTCTTGTTGCTCGGTCACGGCACCGTCGAAAACCTCGACGACTTGACGCCGTTCCTCGCCAACATTCGCCGCGGCAGGCCCGCCCCCGCCGACCTCATCCACGAAGTGCGCCGGCGCTACCAGCTCATCGGTGGCTCGCCGCTCTTGCGGATCTGCCGCGAGCTCGCCGGTCGCCTCGAGGGTCGCCTCCAAAAGCCGGTGCACCTCGCGACGCGTTTCTGGCACCCCTTCGCCAAAGACGTGCTTCGCGCGGTGTCCGCCCTTGGCGCCGAACGGCTCATCGTGATCCCCCTCGCCCCCTACAGCGGAGACGTTTACGAAAGCGAGATGCGGCGCTTGGCCGAGGCGCAACGCCAGGAGGGCCCGCTGCCGCCCGACCTCGTCTGCGCGCCCAACTGGGGAAGCGAAGCTCTGCTCGTCGACGCCTTCGCCAGCGCCTTGATCGACGCGCTCGCCGCGCTTCCCGACAGCCGACGCGCGGCGGCACACGTATTCTTCAGCGCGCATAGCCTGCCGCTCGCCATCGTCGAGAAGGGCGATCGGTACCCGGAAGAGGTGCTCGCCACCGCCAACGCCGTGGCAGCGCGTGCCGGGCTGCAGAATCCCTGGCGCATGGTCTACCAAAGCCAAGGCGGCACGGCGGACCCATGGCTCGGACCCGACGTCGAAACGAGCCTCCGCGCGGCAGCCGACGAAGGCGCGCGGGACGTTATTTTCTGCCCCATCGGTTTTCTGAGCGACCACATCGAGGTCCTCTACGACCTCGATGTCGAGGCCAAGGCCTGGGCCGCCGCGTCGGGCATCACCCTCAGCCGCACCCGCTCGCTCAACGCCGCATCGCCCATCGTCGAAACCATCGCCGCGCTCGTCCAGCGCCTCTCGTGGCGCGAGCCTTTGTACAGCGCCCCAAGCTGATCGGTGTTCTAGCGCGTCAAAATTCCGGGCGAAGCGCGCGCGCCATCAAGTCGGAGACCGCCTGCTTGGGCGACTTGCCTTCGTAGAGCACGCGGTAGACCTCCGTCGTGATCGGCATCTCGACGTTGTACTTGCGCCCCAAATCGTAGGCGCTTTTGGCGGTCTTCACGCCTTCGGCCACGTGACCGAGGCCGGCGAGCACGTCGGGCAGTGCGCGCCCTCGTCCCATCTCGATGCCGACCGTCCGGTTGCGCGACAGCTCACCCGTGCACGTCAATACGAGATCGCCGAGCCCCGACAAACCCGCGAGAGTGAGCGCGTTGCCCCCCTTGGCCATCGACAATCGGACCATCTCGGCGAGGCCCCGGGTGATGAGCGCGGCGCGCGAGTTGTGTCCGTAGCCGAGGCCGTCACAAGCGCCCGCGGCAATGGCGATGACGTTCTTCAGCGCACCGCCGAGCTCGACGCCGGTGGGATCGTCGCTCGTGTACACGCGGAGCCGGTCGGTTGCGCAGCGGCTTTGCACCTCGGCGGCGTTCTTGGGCGAGACGCCGGCCACCACCAGGGCTGTGGGCAGCTCCAGGGCCACCTCACGCGCAAAGCTCGGCCCCGAGAGCACCGTGAGGCGCCCGTCGATGGCGGGGCCCATGACGTCGAGGATCACCTCGCGCATCAGCATGAGCGAATCATTTTCGATTCCCTTGGTCGCGCTCACGAGGGCCGCGTCGTGCGGCAAGAGCGTGGACGCTTCGGCGACGAAGGCGCGCATCGCGTGCGACGGGATCGCCAAGAGGACCACGTCGGCGCCGCTGAGAGCTCGCGCGAGATCGGAAGTCACATAGATGGCGTCGGCGAGCACGGTACCCGGCAAATAGCGACGATTTTCGCGATTTCGAGCGATCTCGGCGGCGAGATCGCCGCGCCGCGTCCAGAGCGTTACTTTCTCGCCCTTTCTCGCCAAGACCGTCGCGAGCGCCGTACCCCAGGCGCCCGCGCCCAAAATTGCAGCGCGCTTCATCCGGCGATGATAGCAGGCTATGGTTTCCAGTAGACGATGGCCACGAAGACCACTTGGCGAACGACGTTGCGACGTGCCTTTTCGATTGGAGCGTTCGCCGCCCCGGCGGTGGGCGGCTGCGCGGGCCTCGCGCAGAGCACGGGCCCTTCGGCCCTTGCCCTCATGCCGGGCGTCATCAACCGGACGGACAACAAATCGCTGCGGTTTTCGATGCTGAAGTACGGGCTCGAGACCTTCTGCCAAGAGATGACCAAGCGCGGCGCGCCGCTCAAACTGACCGACGAGCAGCCGAGCATCGGCCGGTTTTATCCGAACCGCTGCGACACGAGGGTCATCGACGATCCCAACGCAAAGAGCTTCCTCGTGCAGTTTACGGGCTCCGGCTACGCGTGGACCAACGTCACCAAGCGCATCGGCTTCGATGCGGCCGGGGTCGTCGAATACGACCCGGACTTCTTGCTCGACGGCGACACGATGTATCTCTATTTTCGTACCAAACACATCGCCGCGACGAGCTTTCAACCCGGCATGATCGAGAGCGCCGTCGCCAACGCTGCGCTCGTTTTGGCGCCCGGTGGCTTCGCAGAAAAGTTCGGCTCGCAGATCGTCGCGGCCGAGCTCGCTCAAGGCTTCACCGTCATCCGCAAGGGCGACGGCGCCGTCGACTTCGGGCTCGGCATCATCGAAAAAGGCAAGACGCCCTTTCACCCGTACCAAATCAAGGGCGATCAGAAGGTCGCGCTCGCCAACGAACGCATCGAGGTCCACGCCGGCCAGCGCGAGTTTTTGGGACCGTTCGAGGCCGATTCGCAGGGCAAAGCGCTCTTTTTCACCGTAGGCGTCGACGGCGCCGAGGCGATCGACCTCTTCGTCGTCCCCAAAGACACGGGCGATCAATGGCTCTCGCTCTACATCCACCGGGCCCTCACGACGCCGCCCGCCTATGCACCCCTCATGAGCGACGTCGCCGCCGCGGCCGCCCCCTACCGCAAGGCGCTGCAGATCGCCAAGGGTAAGTACTACCTCGTGGTCGACAACACGGCGACGGCGGGTCGGGTCGGCCCGCCGGGCGGCGCCTTCGACGATCGCGCAGCACTCGTGAACTACGCCGTCCAACTCGGGGACGCTCAATGAGGGCGACGATCGGATAGTCCCCCAACCTCCCAACCTCGACACCGAGCTATCGATCACCCTACCGTCGCGGCAGTACTACCTCGTCGTCCACAATTTCCTTTACGCGGGCCACGCAGCTCCACCCGCTCTCCTGCCGCGTTTTCATCCGGCGCGGGTGGGTCCTCCCCGCCATGGGGAAAAAGAAACGGCCTGTCTGCGCAGCTAACGACGCACGCGACAGTCTGCCGCGTTTCATCCGGCGCGGGTGGGTCCTCCGCCATGGGGAACTAGGAAACCCCTGTCAGGGCGTCTCACCGCACCGTTTCCCGCATCGTGTGTCAGGCGCAGCCTGGTGGGGGGCTAAGAAGAAACGGCCTGTCTGCCTAGCTGACGACCACACGACAGCCTGCCGCGTTTCGTGCGTCGTGGGTGGGTCCTCCGCCCGTGGGGAACTAGTGCCGTTTGGCCAAAGTCTGGTCAGACTTTGGCCAAACCCGCGCTCCGCGCGGAGGCGGCTTCGCCGCCAAGTGCCAGTTCGCAGGGTCATGGGGCCACCCCTTCGCAGGATGATGGGGCCAGGAGACGGAGCGAACGACCGAGGTGGATTGTGACGCGGCTCGGTCTCAAAGTCATCAAGGGAAATTCTGCGCCC
>DATEMX010000575.1:0-2686 GCA_035275365.1 Polyangiaceae bacterium
GTGCTCACCTTCTTCGGCTTCATGCACGGTGAGGCCATCAGCTTCGGCGAATCGCCGGTCGTCGCTTTCAGCTACCTCGCCGTTGCGGCCATCTTGGTGGGCTGTGCGAAGTACGCCACCACGTCGACCGCGCGCGAATCCATCGTGCCCCCTGTCGCACTCCCCGAACACGCTCCGGAAGGCTAACGCCAGAAAGGACACTCCACCGAAGTTCGTAGTAGCCCGGATTGCAGATTGTCTCGGTGAAAAACGAGCTCCTCATCGAGAGCGCGGCGTCGGAGCGGCTGGGCCGCTCGTTCATTCCCCATGTTGCTGGCCTTTCGCTGAACCTCGCGGCGGGCCTCTACCTCTGGCTCCAAGAAGATCGGCCCATGTCGGGGCTCGTCGCGTTCGGAGGCGGCGCGCTCGTGACCGAGCTCAAGATTTTCACCGAACCGATCACGGCGTCCCGCGCGCTCGAAGCCTACCGCGCGGGCACGTGGCGGAGCGGCGCCGCCGCGGGCGCCGCCCGATTTCTGACGGTCGGATTCGGCGCGTTTCCCGCGGGCGTCGTGCTGACGGGTACGTTCTGAGTTTTGGACTGCCGCCGCGAATGCCTCAGCCTTCGACGCGCGCCTTCCGACCGCGAACGCGCGTCGCCGCGTGGCTCGGCTCGCGGACGCGCCGCCGTCGAACCGCGTCGGCCCCGCCGAGCTTCTCGAGCATGGCCGCGAGCACGCGCCGCGCGTCCGCGACGGCTCGGCCCGTAGAGCCGCGTACGAGCTCGCGCTCGAGCGCGTCGCGAAGGCGTCGCGTCTCGTCGAGCATGGCCCGCCCCTTCGGCGAGAGGCCGACCCTCCTCGTGCGAGCGTCGTCGGTCTCGGCGTCGGCGATGTAGCCGAGCGAGGACAGCTCGGCGGCCGCCTTCGACGCTGCTTGCTGCGAAACGCCCATGCGCTCGGCCAGCTCGTTGATGGTTCGATCCGCACCCACGAGGTGTTGAATCACGTAGCCGTGCGAGATACGCAGCTTCTCGTGGCCGCGCTCGCGGAGCTCTGCGAGGACACGTTCGTTCAAGCATTGGCCGACGAAGAACGCCAGCTGTCCCAGCCCGAGCCGGGAGACGTCGAGTTCGTCGGCCTTGTTTCGCGAGGGCATGCGGCCATGTTGACGTGTACAACCATGGTTGTACAACTGTGGTTGTAAATATGAATCAAAGGGAGCGACCATGAACGACAACGTCGAAATCGTGAGGCGGTTCTTGCGCTGCATCGAGCGAGGCGAAACCGGCAAAGTCATCGAGGCCTTTTATGCGCCAGGCGCGATTCAGGAAGAATTTCCAAACCTGCTCTACCCCAAGGGGCAGAAGCGCACTGTCGCCGAGCTCTCGAAATCGAGCGAATCCGGAAAGAACCTCGTGGCCGAGCAGCGCTACGACGTCAGAAACGTCGTCGCTTCGGGTGAGCAGGTGGCGGTGGAGATCGCGTGGTCCTGCGTGATGAAGGTACCGCTTCGCAGCGTGCCGGCCGGTGGGTCGCTGCGAGCGGTCATCGCCGCGTTCTTCACCTTCGAAGGTGGTCTCATCGTGTCGCAGCGCAACTACGACTGTTACGACCCGTTCTGAGGTAGCGACGCCGGGGTCTGCTCCTCGATTTCCCTTCGAGAGCAACCTCACCCGCCTCGGGGCTTCGTTCGTCAATCGGTCCGGCGGGAAAGACGTAGCCTGGACCAACGGAACGTCGAGCACCGGCAGCACGTGCTCTGCGTCCGCTGTCCAACTGTTTTTTGAGCGGACGGCAACTCATGTGAGCTTCAATTGCCTGGTCGGTCCCCGCAGGCCGAGAGTTCGCAACGTCGTTACCAATCGCTTGTATTGCGGTACGTGCTTGGGAATGTTGATTCGTCCAGAAGCGATCCAGTGGAACTCACGCGGCAATTTTGCGAGCGCCTCCTGCGTCTCTTGCCGCAAGAACTGTCGGAGCCAATGCAGTTTCTGCTCAACCTTCGAGATCTCGCTTGTCTCCGCGGAGTGAACCTCGATGAAGTATGCGAGCACTTGGTGGGGTCGTCGGTAGCCGACGACATAGTCCCACCGGTTGGCGGTCGGATATGCCTTCAGGCAGTCGTCGTCGATGGTAGCGCCACCAAGTACGCGCTCGGGATCGTCGCTGGAGATCTGTCCACCGCCTTCACGGTTCTTGATCGCTTGCAAGCCGGCTCGCCATTTCAAGTGGCTCGCCGCTTCGATCGCTTCGCGAAACGTGGCAATGAGAGCATGCCCGTCCTTGCTCCGACCCACTACGCCGACTCCGCGGGAAGAGCTTCACCGACGATTTGTGCGATGCGTCCCGAGAACCCGCTGAGACCCCCCCATCCTGCGACGGCCTCGTCGTCATCGCCTGGATCGAGCGTTGAGATGTCGCGCGCCT
Source organism: Polyangiaceae bacterium (assembly GCA_035275365.1). GTDB lineage: Bacteria > Myxococcota_A > Polyangia > Polyangiales > Polyangiaceae > DASWDH01. Next base: position 2,409 of record DATEMX010000575.1, read on the forward strand.
GCACGCCACTGGCGGTGCGATCGAAGAAATAAACGCGGTACTCCGCGTTCAGCGCCGCGACGAGAACATCCTTGATCTGAGGAGAGAGCTGATGCAGTCCGAAGATCCTCTTGAGCGCCGGCAGCGCCCGATCTTGCCTAACTCCTTGCAATTGGCGAATGGCCCAGACCAGATCGAGGATGATTGGAGAATGTGTGGAAACGACAACACGGTACTTACGTATGAGGAGCTCCAGCACGAGCAACCCGAAGGTCACGATAGCCTGAGGGTGGAGCCCC
>DATEMX010000576.1:0-8731 GCA_035275365.1 Polyangiaceae bacterium
GTTTTCGGCTCGGCGGCGGATTGCTCCTCGACTACACGCGCTCCGACGTGCACGGCCTTCTCGGCTGGGAGCATCGAAATTTCTTGGGAGGCATGCGCCGCTTGGCGCTCGAGGAGCGGCCGTCGCTCGTTTTTTTCCCGACCGCGCTCTCCGAATTTCGGCCGCCGCACCGGTTTCTTCCGGCCAACTCGGCGTCCGTCACCCTGCGCCAACCCGCCTTTCCCGAGGCGCGCACGACGACCTCGGTGCGGCTCGAGAACAACATCTACCCGGTGCTGGTCACGCCGGTGAACCCCAACCAGGAGGTGTTCCCCGGCTACTTCGAGATCCGTGCGGCAACGGGCCCCGAGCGATACTTTCCGTTCATCGCATTTCGCGGCGCGGTCATCTACAACTTCCAGGCCAATTTCCCTTTCGCCTACGCAGGTCAGGTCAATCCCGCGTTCGATCGTGTCGTCGCGTCGTACATCGATCTGCGGGGGCAATTCGATCTGCGTGACGATCCCATCGTGCCGCGGCAAGGCTTTCTCTTGCAGAACAGCCTCCAGTTCGCGGGCGGCATCTTCGGCGGAGACGCAGAAGACGTACGCATCAGGCCCGAGATGAGGATGTATGTCCCCGTTTCGGGCGACGTCGTCATCGCCGCCAGGGCTGTGCTCGGTTTGCTCCTTCCGCGCAACTACGGCTCGACCCTGGGCACGGACTTTCTGCTCCTGCCGCCCTTCGAGGCGGCGGCCCGGCCGTACATTCGCGATCTGCAGCTCACCTATTTCCGAGGTTTCTTCGCGGGCGGCGCCGATTCGAATCGAGGCTACGGCTACCGCGACATCGGCCCGCACGGCGTCAACCCGCTGTTCATTCCCGGCACCGTCGCCGAGGAGCAGGAGCGATGCCAGGTGGGCAGCTCGCTCTACGACGATCGCCTGTGCCTCGTCGCCACCGGGGGACTCTCGCTGTGGGAAGCGTCGATCGAGCTTCGCACGCCGATCTATGGCGATTTCGGAGCCGCGTTTTTCGTCGACACGGCCGACGTCTCGCCGAACAAGCTCAACATTCGCCTCTATGTGCCGCACCTTTCGGTGGGCGTCGGCATGCGCTACGCGACCCCGGTCGGACCGCTCCGACTCGACGTCGGCCTTCGCGTGCCGGGCATGCAAAAAATCGGAGCCCCGATCAATCCGCTGCAAGACGGGCCGCTCCCGCCAAATTTTCTAGGGCTCCCGATCGCACTGTCGATCGCCATCGGCGAGGCGTATTAGTGCGGCGGGCGGTCGCCATCGCCCGCGCCCTCGTGCGCGGGGTCTTTGCGCTGGCGGTCTTCGCCCTCGCGCTCGTCTTCGGCGCGCTCGTGCACCTCGATCTGCCGCTCACGCACCGAATCGTCGAGCAGATGGTCGACGAGCTCGCCAAGACTCCCGACGCCACCGCGCGCGTTCGCGGCATCTCGCGTCTGACGTGGCGCGAAGCGCGAGCGAGCGAGCTCGTCGTGGAGATCCCCATCGCCGGACGCCTTCGCGCGGAGAACGTCGCGGTCGAGACCAACGCCCTCGCGCTCGGGTTTCACGCGCTCTTCGATCGACCCACCATCGCGCTCGGGCTCACGTCGATCTCTTCGGACGTCGTCGACTTCGAGGTTCGGCCTGGCCCAGCGCCGCCGCGAGAGCCGCCGTCGGGAGCGCGCGGTGTGCTCGTGGAGATCGGGCGAATGACCGTCGCGCACGCCTTCATCCACGGAGTGGTGGGAGAAGGCGAGGCAAGGCTGACCGTCGACGTGGATCTCGACGGCGTGCGCGCGGCAGGTGTCGTCGATCCGTGGCGTGCTCGAGGAACGGTGTCGTCGCTCTTCCAAGTTCGACGCGTGTTTCCGACGCCCATCGTGGGCAACGTCGACGTGTCGGCGACGCTGCCCTTCGGCGATGATCAGACCGAGCGGTACGTTCGCGCGCGTAGCTCGGTGCGAAGCGCCGACGTGACGGCCTTCGCGTCGGGGACGTTGTCCGGCGATCGATGCGACGGACAGGCCGAGATCCCGGAGACCACCTCCAAGCAACTTCGTTCACTATGGCCCGACGCGCCCATCCTGACGACGGCCTCTTTGCGGGCAGAATGGAGCGGCGAGCTTCCGCGTGCCGACGTGCGCGTCGAGGTAACGGTGGCCGAAGGCACGCTCGATGCGCGAGGCACCCTGGCGCTGGACATAGGCCCCCTCGTGCGGCTCGAAGGCGTCGGGCGCAACCTGAGTCTTGCTTCGTTCGTCGCCGGTGCGCCGGGTCTCGTCGTGCCGCCGGTTTGGCTTGGCTTCGACTACGGGCCGGAGGCTGTCCGCGCGAAGGGTCACGTCGACGAAGACGGCGTCTCGGCCGACGTGTCCGTTTCTCGAAACGCCGAGGGGCCGTTCGTCTTCTCCGCTTCGGCGACCGCGCGATCTTTGGCCGGCATCCACTGGCCGGGGCGCGGCGCGATACACGGGCACGGCACGCTGCGCGCCGAAGGAGAGCTCGAAGGGACCCTCCTTTCGGCGTCTCTACAAGCCGAAGCGGTCGATCTTCGCGTCGGGGATCTCTCGGTGCGCGCGGCGAGCGTCGAGGCCCAAGCAGAGGGGCCTCTCGGGGCGCTGGCGGGCAAGCTCTCCGCGGAGTCGAGTGCGCTCGCGTTCGACGGGTTCGAGCTAGATAGCGTGACCCTGCTCGGGCAAGGCACGGCGCCGTCGTTCGATTTCACGCTCACCGGCAACGGCAGAAGCGTCGAACACTTGGCGATGTCGGCCCGCGTGTCGGTGGGAAGAAGCACGCGCGCGTCGGCGGTTTCGCTCGACGCCGAGCAACGAGGCTCGCGCCTCGCGGTCCGCGTGCCGGAGGCGACGGTCGATGCGAACACCATCGAGGTGCCTTCGTTCACGATCGAAGGGTTGGGCGAGCCCGTGCACGGAGCGGTGCGTTCCTCGAAGGGCGATTTCTCGGGGCGACTCACGGCGCCGATGATCGACTTGAGCGAGATCGGATCTTGGCTCGGTCTCGATGACCCCGGCGCCCTTTCGGGGAAGGCATCGTGCGATCTGCTCTTCGCGACCGAGCACGGCCGAGCGCGCGCGAGCGGCCGCGCGGGGGTCGTGGGGGCGTCGTTTCGGTCGGCGCCTACGACCGACGCCGTCGTCGCCTTCGAGATCGACGGCGCGGACGTGGAGGGGAGCGCGACCGTCGCCACCGCTGGGCTCGGGCGCGCGACCGTGGAGCTCGGCGGGCGGCTCGGTCGACCGTCGTTCGGCGTCGGCGCCCTCACACGCGCGAGCGGTAGCGCGAAGGTCGAGGTGGCGGACCTTTCGATCGGGCGCATTTGCTCGATCGTCCCGTGCCCCAAGGCTGTAGCCGAGGCGGTGGCTTGGACGGACGCCCGTCTCGGGGGCCGCTTGGAGGTCGTTCGCGGCGACGAACACGGCCCGACCGACGTGCACCTCCGACTCGGCGCAAACGACAAGGTGGGGAGGCTCGTCTATTGGAACTTGGACAGTGCGGTGAACGTGGAGCGCCTTCTCGCGACGCGTGAAATCCCCCTCGACGCTCCCTTGGAAACGGAGTTCGGCGTCGACATCCGGCCCGCCGACACGTTGCCCGCTGGCCTTCACGTATCGGCGATCTCGGGCAGCGTGGGCGTTCACGGCGCTCTGCACGGCACGATCGGCCAACCGTCGCTCGCCGTCGAGGTGATCGGCCGTAACCTGCGCCCGGCGCGTGCCGGCGATTCGGGGCCCGAGTTCGATCTCGAATGGAGCACCACCTACGACGGCACCCGCGGCGACAGCCGATTCGAGCTGCAACTGGGGCCGAAGCGCGTGGTCGGTGCCTCCATCGAGTGGCAGGCGTCGCTGGCCGAGCTCCTCACACAACGAGCGTCGGGCGTTCGATGGACCGCGAGGGGCGAAGCGGAGCTCGATCGCTTGCCGCTCACCATCGTGCCTGCTGTCGTGCAGACGGGCATGATGGGCTGGGTCTCCGGTCGCGTGCTCGTGAACGGCATTCACGAGCGCCCCGAGGTTCACGGCAGTCTCACGGCCGAAGATCTGCGCGTCGGTCAAGAGGACCTCGGATCGGCGGTGCTGTCGTTCGAAGCCGACGAGCGCCGCTGTCTTTTCTCGATAGACGCGGAAGGCGCGCGGGGATCGTCGGCGGAGGGCAGCGCGCTGCTTCGTGCGAGCGCGGGCTGCCACTGGAAAAACCGGGCGTGGCCCGCGCTCGACCGCGACGCGCCCGTCGACCTCGCCCTCGACGCAACGCGGTTTCCGCTGTCGGCGTTTCGGCCGATCGCTGCGGGTGTCATCGAGCGGCTCAGCGGGAGGCTCGACGCCCACGCGCGCGCCTCGGGCAACAGCGCGGCTTCGCTCGGACAGTGGAGGGTCGAAGGGAGCGCGCATGTCACCGGCGCGACGCTCCTTCCGCACGCGCTGGGCCGCGTGATCACGAACTTCGACGCGACGGCCAGCACCGACCACGGCGCCGTTCGCGTCGATCGATTTTCGGGCGACGCGGGCACCGGCAGCTTCAAGGGATCGGCCCGATTCGAGTTTCGCGACGAAGCGCTGGCCTCGGCAACGGGCGAGCTGCATGTCGCTCGTCGTCACGCCATCCCCATCACGCTGCAGGGAGTCTCGTACGGAACCATTTGGGGCGACGTTTTCGCCGACGCGCGTCGGCAGAAGGACGAATTTCTCATCGAGTTGCGGGCACCGACGCTGCGGGCCGAGCTGCCTCCGCAGCGAACGGCGAACCTCGAGACGCTCCAGGACAACCCCGCCGTCATCGTGTTGCAGCCTCTCTCCGCTCCTCCGGACGGCGCGGTGGGCGGAGGGCCGGGGGGGGCGGCCGAGAGAATCAAGCGCGCGATCATCGGCGTCTCGCTCGGTGACAACGTGGGCATTAGCCGCGAAGACATGAAGATCGAGCTGACGACGCCGCCATCGCCCGGCAACTTGAAGCTCACGTACGACGGCGAGGTCACCATCGACGGCGCCGTTCGCATCTTGGGAGGGCGCGTGACCGTGGGCGGCCGCGTCTTTCAGGTGGAGCGCGGCATCGTTCGCTTTGGCGGCGACGATCCTGCAGACCCCGTGCTCGACGTCGACGCGGTGTACCAAGGAGGTGACACCTCGGGTACGCGCATCAGCGTGCACGTGGGCGGGACCGCCAAGAACATGAAATTGACCCTTCAGAGCAGCCCTTCGAAATCGCAGAGCGAGCTGCTCGGCATTTTGGCGTTCGGCGAGGCCGCCCCCGCCGCCAGTGGGGTCCCCGGTACGAAGAGCGGCACCGATGTCAGCGGCGGCTCGGCCGTCAGTTCGGCCGCCGCCGGCGTCGGTTCGGCCATCCTCACGACGGGCATCAACCAGCTGCTCAGCCAGTCGGTCATTCCCATCCGCACCAGCGTATCGGCGGGGACCTCGACGGCCGCCTCGGCGTCGCTCGATATCTCCGAACGACTTCGCATTGAGTACATTCGGAATTTCGTAGCGACTTCGCAACTCGGTCGCCAAATGGACCTCAATTTGTTCGCGTTCAACTGGCGATTCAAGCCACGGTGGATGCTTCGTACGATTGTCGGCGATCGCGGCACGACGAGCCTCGATGTTCTTTGGCAACGCTGGTATTGATAGAAGCAAGATCAAGATAAAGCGCGGCGCGATCAGGCCTTGGCCGGTGGCCCAAAGATGGAACGAATCGTGGAACAGTCGAGAGTGATTGCTCTCGCTGTGAACATTCTACACGTGGAAACTTCATGCGAATCGCCGTAATCTCGACTCCGTTCGTTCGTGTTCCGCCCCAAGGGTATGGCGGCACGGAGCTTTTTTGTGGCCATCTGGCCGAGGCGCTCGTGGCCCGCGGCCACGACGTGACGCTCTTCGCCACGGGCGACTCCGAATTTTCGGGGGAAACGCGATCGTGCTTTCCGGGAGCGGTGTGGCCTCCTTCGGATGCCGCCGAGCTCGAGCATTGTCGGTTCGCGCTCGAACAAATCGCACGTGATCCCCGCCGCTACGATGGTGTGCAGCTCAACTCGCCCGTGGGGCTCGAGGTCGCTCGCGAGCTCGGCGTAGAGGTCGTCTACACGATGCACCATCGTCGCGAGGAAGAGCTCTCGGCGCTCTACGCCGCGCATGGTGAAGCGCACTACGTGGCCATCAGCCATCGTCAGCTCGAGCTCGAAACGCACTTGCGCCACGCGAGCGTGGTTCACCACGGAGTAGCCGTCGGTGATTACCCGCCGTCGTCGCACCACGAGAGCTACGTGCTCCACCTCGGTCGTTTCGCGCCGGAGAAGGGCACACACCTGGCGATCGACGCCGCCGTACAAGCAAAGGTCCCCATCGTGGTCGCCGGGCGTGTTCACGAGAAAGACGACGATGCGCAATACTTCGATCGCGAGGTGATGCCACGCATGACCCTTCCGAGGGTCGAGTTCGTCGGTGAGGCCGACCGCACGCAGAAGCTCGAGCATCTGCGGTCGGCCATGGCGCTATTGTGCCCCATCGAATGGGAAGAGCCGTTCGGGCTCATCGCCATCGAGGCGATGCTGACGGGTACGCCCGTCATCGGTTTCCCGCGGGGGGCTTTTCCGGAGATCATCGACGAAGGGGTAACGGGCATGCTCGTGTCGAACGTCGACGAAATGTCGCGCGCCATCGAGCGCGCCCCTCGTTGGAACAGGGCTGCGTGCGCCCGCCGGGCGCGATTGCGGTTCTCGTCGGAACGAATGGCGATGGACTACGAGGCGGTGTTCCAATCGGTGCTGCGCCGGCAGAGCTCCCCCGGTCTCATTCACGGTCGCGACGTCCCTCGTTCGACCTCGCTCGGCTGAGACGCCACGCATGGGCTCGCGGGAAGCGTCACAGCTCGTCCTCAGCAACGGGGCGGCCTTCGCCGTGCTCAACACCGCCGGCGACATCCGCGCTGAAGACAACCCCGAGTCCGGGCTCTTCTACGACGACACCCGGTACCTCTCGCGCTCCACGCTCGAAATCGACGGTGGGAGCTTTCGTCAACTTTCGAGCGAGGTCACCCGCGAATACGTGTCGCAGATCGACCTCTCGCTCTCGGGGCAACCTGTCGGCGGTGAGCTCGACGATCCGAAGCTGTCGTTTCACCTGCGGCGCCGGCAACTCATCGACAAAGACCTGGTCGAGCGCGTCGAGCTCTCCAACTACAACTCGAGGCCCGTCGAGGTCATGCTCTTCTTCCAGCACGCCGCCGACTTCAAGGATCTCTTCGAGGTACGCGGCCTCGTGCGCAAACAGCGCGGAACGGTGCACGAACCCGCCGTCGCCGACGTTGCTACCTACGAATTTCGCTACACGGGGAAGGACGGGCAGACCTACCGCACGCGCGTCCGCTACGAGCGCGCACCCGACCGCATCGATGCAGGGCGAGCCACCTTCCGCGTGCGCCTCGAACCGCTCGGCTCTTGGGCCATCGAATACACCGTCTCGATGGGGCGCGACGAGGTCGATCGGCCCCGCGCGCCGGCGCCTTTCGCCCGGCACGCGCAGCGCCTGACCGACGCGCACGAAGCGTGGCACGCCGAAAGCACGCTCGTGCAGACCGACGACGACTACTTCACGCAATCGCTCGAACGAGGGCTATCCGACCTCTACTCGCTGTGTATCCGCATCGACGGCATGATGACGATCACCGCGGGCATTCCGTGGTTTGCCGCGCCCTTCGGCCGCGACGCGTGCGTGAGCGCCTTCCAGAGCCTGCTCTTTCACACGAACCCGGCGAAAGAGACGCTGCTCTTCTTGGCGCGCTACCAGGGCAAAGAGGTGAACCCCGAGCGAGACGAAGAGCCGGGCAAGATCCTCCACGAATATCGCCGCGGCGAGATGGCGCGCACCGGCGAGACGCCCCACCGGCCCTATTATGGTTCGGTCGACGCGACGCCGCTCTTCTTGATCCTGGCCGACGAATACGTGAATTTTACGGACGACATCGAGCTCGTGCGGACGCTCGCTCCTTCAATCGAAGCGGCGGCGCGGTGGATCCTCGATCGGTCCGAGAGCGATCCGCGAGGGCTCGTCACCTACAAAGTGGGCCACGGCGGAAGGCTCCGCAACCAGGGGTGGAAAGACAGCGGCGACGGTGTCTGTTTCCCCGACGGGCGCCTCGTCATGGGTCCCATCGCGCTCGTCGAGGTTCAGGGATATTCCGTCGACGCGCTGGAGCGGGCGGCGCGGCTCCTCGCGAGAATCGGCAAGCACGATCTCGTCGCGGCCGCCGAAGCGCGCGCGCGCGATCTACGCGACGCCATCGAGTCGCTCTACTTCGATGCTTCGGGCGCGTGCGCGTTCGCCATCGACGGCGAAGGCACGCCTGTCACGACGCGCACGTCGAACCCCGGCCATCTGCTCTTCAGCTCGGCCATTCGACCCGAAAGGGCGCGCAGCATTGCCTCGGGACTTCTCACGGGCGGCCTCTGGTCGGGGTGGGGCATTCGAACACTGAGCGCCGAGCATGCCGCATACAACCCCTTGAGTTACCACCGCGGATCGATTTGGCCGCACGACAACTCGCTCATCGCGTTCGGCATGGCGCGCTTCGGCTGGACCCGCGACGCGTTCCAGGTCTTGCGCGCGCTCTACCAAGCTTCGCTCCATTTTCGACACTTCCAGTTGCCCGAGCTCTTCTGCGGGATGGGCCTCATGGATGCCGATTTTCCCGTGCTCTACCCGGTGGCGTGTTCGCCGCAA
>DATEMX010000577.1:0-7235 GCA_035275365.1 Polyangiaceae bacterium
CTCGGTCGACAAGGCAGCCGACGGCGATCTCCTCCGCATCATCGGGCCGACGGGTGCTTTGACGTTGTCGATCGGCATCGACCCCACCGGGGTTCACCTCGTTCTCGAAGCGGCGACGCTGAGCATCCGCGCCAGCGGTGATCTCTCCCTGGTCGCCGAGCGTCTCGACTTGACGGGCCGCAAGGGCGTGCGTCTCCACTCCGAGGCCGACGGTATCGTCTCTTGCGCGGGCGAACTTCGCGTCGAGGCTGCCGCGGAGACGATCGTCGCGACGAAGGGCGACATCGGCTTGCAGGCCAACGACGACGTCCGTCTCGAAGGGGAGCGGATCTACTTGAATTCGTGAGGCAAAGTGCAGCCGTGTCGATCGTGATCGTGGTTGCCGCGATGATCGCGGTTGCCGGTCTCGTTGTTTGTATAGAACGTGCGGCGTTGCGCCAATACGCCGAGCTCGTCGCTGAGACGAATGGGGCGCTGCGCCAACTCGCCCACGGGACTGACCTCCCGATCTTCGAATCGTCGCCCCCTCCCGACGCCCGCCCGGCTTTTGCGACCGTGCGCGGCACCTACCGGGGTCGCCATGTGAGTGTGTCGGTGGCATACGTCGCGACGGACGAGATTGCAACCTCGCTGTTCGTTTCAGCGGCATCGCGACGGCCTGACTTCGACGTGTCGTCGCTCGAGTCCACGGCGGACGAAGTGAGCGACAATGGGAAAGGCATCACGCTCATTTTTGCGCCAAGGAAGACATTTTGGCAGTTTGGGTTCCTCACCTACGATACGCTCCCCGAGAAAGACACGGTTCGGTTGCGCGCCGCGCTCGATCGCGCGTGCGATGCCCTTGGCCCGTAGTGCACGACGTAGGAGAGTTGGGTGAACTTTCAGAACGATTCGGGATTCCCAGCCACTGTGGCGCGTGCGCAGCTTCTCTACCGCGATCTCATGTTGGCCACGGTCATCGTGAAAGCATCGTTCGACGTCGACCCTTCAGGGCAGGTTCGGCCGGTGCCAGCCGAGCACCAGTTGCCCGTCTCCGAGTCCGATCAGGCGACGGCCCTCGGCACGATCGATGGCGATTTCGTGCCGTTGAAACCAGGCTGCGATGTTGCGTTCCTCGGCCATGCGCGAAGCCCCTGGGCCAATGTTCCCGTTCAGCGGGTCGATGTCGACATCCGGGTGGGCACGCTGCGACGTTCGCTGGTCGTCTTCGGCGACCGCATTTGGGTCGCTACAGGAACAGGGCCGCAGGCGACGGCCCCCGTGCCCTTCACAGCGCTCCCTCTCACGTACGATCGGGCGTTCGGCGGCGTCGCGCTCGCCGTCGGCAAGATCGAAATGACGCACCCCACGAACCCCGGCGGGCGTGGCCTCGTATGCCGGAGCGAGCACGCCGCCGGGACGAAGTTGCCGAACCTGGAGGAGAGCGATCAGCTTATCGGCGCGTGGAACCAAACGCCGCTGGTCGCGGGAGTTGCGCCGCTCCCTCGTGGGTCGAGCCTGCGCGCGGAGAACGCTTACCATATCGACGCCGACAACGAGCTCGTGCAGCTCGCGCCTGCCGCGTTTTCTTCGGCGCACCCGCGCATGCGCATCGCCCGGTACCCGGCGGGCGAGCAGGTGGTCGTGCACGGCATGACCCACGATCGCCCTTGGGTCGCCGCGCTGCCGCCCGCCCAATTCGGCCTTTCGCTGACGCTTGGCGACGCGTCGTACCAATTGCCGCTCATCACCGACACGCTGTACGTGCTGCCCGACTACAACCGCATCGTGGTCGTGGCTCGTCGCGCCATCGTGTACCAAATCTTGCCGAATCGTCCGCGAGTCCTCCAAGTCTTCGCCGGCACGCCCCCGACGCCGAGCGAGCTCGGAAGCATCGGGCAAGAGCGGCGAGCACACGCGCCGAGCGTCGCGTTCGGGCCGGCAGCGACGCCCGAAGCGATGCCACTGCCTTTCGACGCCATGCTGGCCCTCTACCCCCTCACGCAAGTGGTGGAGAGTTTGCCCCTTTGCCTTTCGACTTGAAAATGCACGTCGCGATTTGCTCGAAGAGGAGACTCCCATGGGCGCAATAGGTCCGCTTCCTGTTCTCAACGCCGGCTGGGCGCAGCTTGGCCTCTCTGCTTTCATGATGCACGATCAAGCGGTTCCCCCCATACCGCCCGTGCCCGGTGTGCCAGGCATCATCGAAGGCCCGGCCTTCATGGGTTGGCCACCCGGCATGCTGAGCCACAAGACGGAGCTCACCGTGATGAGCGACGGCAACCCCACGGTTCAGCAAGGGCACGACATCGGCTACATGATCATGCATCTGCAGGCCCCGATGAACTCGTTGACGGCTCTGCACACGCTCTTGTCGAAGCACAAGGTCGTCTTCCCGGTGAGCACCGTCAAAGCCGGCGGCAAGCCGATCGGGACCTACCTTTTCTTTCTTCTCGGTGAAATCTGCTCCAATCCGCTGTCGCTCCCGTCCGGGGTGCTCATTCTCATCAAGTGCACCGTCTGGACTTCGATGGGCATCGGCGATCTCTTGATTGGCATCGCCGTCATCGCCATCGACATGGCGTTCGATTACGTCTGGAACAAGGTCAAAGGCAAGATCCCCAAGATCCCCGGGCAAAAGCACCTGCAGGTGTTGGGGGGTCTTTCGCTCGGCGAGATGCTCACCGGTGGCGGCGCCCGGCTCGTCGGCGGGTACCTTTTGCGAGAGGGCGGCAACAAAGTCTTTCAACATATCCTCAAGTCGTGGGTGCTGAGCCCTCTCCTCACGGGGTTGCCTTTCGGCAAATCAGGCATCGGGCGCGGCAACTGGGCATTTCACCCATTTTTCGGCGGCAGGCAGGGATCGGACGCGCACCATTGAAAACCATCGTACGGGGAATGAACCGACGTGCCGACTGATCTCGCCCTGACCGACACCGCGCTGCTCGCCCTCGACGCGCAAGGCCGGCAGATCGTGTCCGTTCACTGCAAGCGCACGTATCGAATTTCGCCGCAGGGGATGTGCTCGATCGCCGACGAGCAGCAGCCGCTCCTGGGTCTCGAGAACGACCCTCCCGAGCCGCCGCGTGAGACCGACGTGACCCCCGTCAAGACGGGAACCGATCTCATCTTCATCGCGTCCGCGCATCCGCCGTCGCTCGGCGCGCGTTCGATGTCCGTGCGCTTCGGCGTCAACGGCGCCGAGTGGGATTACGCGGTGACGGGCGACCGTCTTTGCAGCTACCACGGCCCTGGTTCCATCTCCTTTTCCGGGCCGGCACCGCTCGATATCATGCCGCTCCGGTACGAGCACGCGTACGGCGGGCTCGACGAGCACGTCTCCGAACCGCTCCCGAACCACGTCGTCGACTTCTTCAAAATGCGTCCGGGGGAATACCCGCGCAATCCGGTGGGGCGCGGGTACGTCGTCTACGAGAACGCCGCGGCGATCGAAGGACTCGCCCTCCCCAACATCGAACATCCGAGGCATCGCCTCACGCCGCAAAACTTGGTGGTCGGCGGGCCGCAGAACTGGTGGCGGCAGCCCATCCCGTGGAGCTGCGATTGGTTCGACAAGGGTTGGTACCCTCGCGTCACCTATTTCGGTGGCTTGCCCGAGCACCTCCCCGACGACGACTCGATGGTCGCCGAAGTCGCGATGGGCTTGGTGGCTCCGCGACAAAATGCCCGCCACGCGGCGATGCGATTGGCCGACGCGCTCGACTCCCGGTTTACCAATGCCGCTTCACCCTCACTCGTTTTGCCATTTTTGCGCGGCGACGAGCGCGTGCTGCTCGAAGGGGTGACGCCTCATGGGCGGCTCGTCGTGACGTTGCCCGGGCAACCTCCTGCCATGTTCGTGCGCTTCGAAGGCCGTGCGTACGAGCTCCGGCCCACCGTTCATCGCGTCCTCATCAGCACCGAACAGATGGGGCTCTACATCGTGTGGCACGGCGCCTTCCCGACGCCGCGCCAGCTGCCCGATCGCTTGCCGCGGCAGGGTGACGACCCGCGCATGGAGCTGGAGGGCATCGAGGTGTTCTGCGACGGAAAGCTTACGCCGCCGCTCGTGTAGCCTCAGTTGATCTTGACGACCCCGCCGGAAACCTCCACCTGGGGCCCCGACACCTTGGCGCCGGCCGCCCCGAGTTCGACCTTGCCTGCGCCGCCAGCCGCAGAGACCTTGGTGGAACCCTCGACGGCGACGTTGGCTCCCCCGACCTTGGCGTTGCCGGCGGTCGTCATTGCCGCGTTGGCATCGAGCGCCACCTTCGAGCCGTCGTTCGATTTTACCTCCGCGTTGGCCGTCAATTTGACGGAGCCTCCGGCTTTGGTCGACATCAGCGCCTCGCCGTCCAACTTGACTTGGCTTTCGCCCGCCGACTTCGCGAGTACGCTGGCGTCGAGCACGACGGTCGCCTTGCCGCCGGCGGTGATCGTGATCTTCTCGGGCTCGATGAGGATCGAGCTGCCTTTGCATTCGAACAAGATGTGCGTGGGAGCGTCGACCTCGATGGTGTCCGAGGCGTGCAGGTGATGCTTGCCCGTGACCATCGTCTCGCTGTGGTTGGCGCTCTTGCCGCCGCCCTTGACCGTCACCGAGAGGTTGCCGTCGACGCTCACCGACCGATCGCCGCCCACCGAGATGGAGTCGTTGCCTCCGACGCTGGCGGCGCGGTTTTTCTTCACCGTGCGCGTCTGATTGTTCTTCACGAGCACGTTCTGGTCCTTCTCGGCCTGAACGTAGAAGTTCTCGCTGCCCTTTTTGTCTTCGAACCAAACGGCGTTGAAGTTGCTGGGGGCCCCGCTCTGGCTGCTTCGCGTCTTGATACCGCTCTGGGTCTTGTTCTCGCCGCTCAGCGAGGGCTCCGTTCCCGGCAGATCGTACGGAGGCTTCTGCATCGCGTGGTAGAGCGAGCCCGTGATGATGGGCCTATCGGGATCGCCCTCCAAAAAATCGACGATGACTTCGTCGCCCATGCGGGGGATGAAGAGCGCGCCGTAGCCGTCGCCCGCGGAGATCTGCGCGACGCGGATGAAGCACGAGGCCTCCTCGCCGGATTCCCAATAGCGGTCCCAGCGGAAGTAGACCTTCACGCGGCCGTATTCGTCGGTGTAGATCTCTTCGCCGTCTTTGCCGGCGACCACCGCGGTTTGGGGGCCGCGCACGATGGGCTTGGGCGTGCGCGGGCGAAAACGGAAGGGGACAGGGGCCTCGTCGGCGAGCGCCTTGGTGCGGTGCACGTTGAACGTTGCCCGGAAGATGTCTTTGTCGGGCGAGCGGTCGAGCGACTCGAGCTTGTGCGCGCGAATGCGGTATTGCGCCGAGCTCACCAGATATTCGGCGTTTTGGTCGCCGCGCGGAAAATCGGTGAGCGTGAAGGTGTGGCCCACGGTGAGGCCGCGGGCGTCGGTTTGCCCCTCGACGGTGGCGTGCGACGCCTGAAGCTGCTCGAGGCGAAGCTTGGCGTACTGCGTTCCCTGCTCGCCCTCGGTGTAGAGGCCCGGATAGTCGAAGACCTCGAACTCCGACAGCGGATGATTGATGGGCGCCGATAGCTGGCTCACCATGTCGGCCTCGGGCATCTCGAAGTTGTAGTCGATGGTGCCGTAGGCCCCCGATTTGACGCCGAGCGAGAACTTCCAATGGTCGATGTGTTCGCGCGCGTGTTTTCGGTTCGGATCGGGCGGGAGGTAGGGCAGCTCCTCGAAGCCGGGCACGGGTTTGTGCATGCTGAGCGAATCGCCGATGACGAGCTTCACCGCGGCTTCGTCGTGCACGAAGAAATAGTAGATGCCCTCGGCTTCCATCAGGCGGCTGACGAAGTTGAAGTCGGACTCGCGGTATTGCACGACGAACTCGCGCGGAGCGAGCGCGCTTCCCGCGCTGATGGCCGTCATGTCGACGTCGAGCCCGTAGGCGCCGAACACGAGCTCGAGGATGTCGCGCACGCTCTTCCTTTGAAAGATGCGGCAGTCGACGCGGCGCGTGAGAAACCACAGCGGCGGCCGCACCGTGGCGCGATAGTGTAAATAGGAGCCCATCGACCCTACGAGGCCGAAGGCCGTGACGATGCCTCGAAAGTAGCGGTGGGTGAGGCGTGTCTCTTCGAGCTTCACCGCCGCCGGTTGGCCCAAGAGATCGTAGGGGTTGATCTCGGCCGTCTCGCAGAGAAAATCGAACGTGTAGCTCGAGAGCTGTCCTAGCGTCTCCGAGCCCACCATCGAGTGGAGGAACAATTTCTTGTCGAGAGGCCCCTCGTAAACGACGGGGCCCTCTCCCAAGAGCAGGCCTACGAGGTCTTCCATGACCGCTCCTCCTTATTCGAATGCATAAGTGAATTGGCTCTTGTCCGCGGTGACCGACACCCTCTTGACCGGTTTCTGGCCGAGCGTGCGCAATAAGAGTTCGCGGCTGATCTCGGGGAGCAGCGTGTTGGTGAGGACGGCGTCGATCATGCGCCCGCCGCTCTCCTGCTCGTTGCAGCGGCTGGTGATGAGATCGACCACGGCCTGGTCGTATTCGAAGGGAACGCCGTAGCGCTCGGTGACCCGCTTTTGGACGCGGCCGAGCTGGAGGCGAACGATGTTGCCGATCATCTCGTCGCTCAAGGGCCGGTAGGGGATGACCACGATGCGGCCGAGGAGCGCGGCGGGGAAGACGCGCAAGAGAGGGTCGCGGAGCGCCTCGGTGACTTCGCCTTGCTGGATGGGATCGGAGCCGCCGCACATGCGCATGATGACGTCGCTACCGACGTTGGACGTAAGCAAGATGATCGTATTCTTGAAATCGATGCGGGTGCCCTGACCGTCTTCCATCCAGCCCTTGTCGAACACCTGGAAGAAGATCTCGTGGACGTCGGAGTGGGCCTTCTCCACCTCGTCGAGCAAGACCACGCTGTAGGGACGCCGCCGAACGGCCTCGGTGAGCACGCCGCCCTGGCCGTAGCCCACGTAACCAGGCGGCGCTCCTTTCAGGGTCGAGACGGTGTGCGCCTCTTGGAACTCGCTCATGTTGATGGTGATGACGCTCTGCTCGCCTCCGTAGAGCGCTTCGGCGAGGGCCAGCGCCGTCTCCGTTTTTCCGACGCCGGAGGGGCCCGCCAACATGAAGACCCCGATGGGTTTGTTGGGGTTCTCGAGGCCGGCGCGGGCTGTTTGGATGCGGTGCGAGATCATCTCGAGACCGTGCCTCTGGCCCACCACGCGCTTGCTCAGCACGTCGGCGAGGTTCAGGACCGTTTCAATCTCGCTTT
>DATEMX010000578.1:0-3836 GCA_035275365.1 Polyangiaceae bacterium
CCAGATCGGCTCGTCCTCTGAGAGGCCGTCGATATGGGCGACGTCGCCCGTTTCGGTCGACGTCGCCCACTCGTCGATGACGGAAAGCGCACGACTCGAGCGGGGCTCCGCTGCTTCGGGGCTCGCACGAAACTCACCGAAGCGCCGCAAACAGAGGTAGTTGGCGAGGCCCTTCATGAGCGCGGCGTTCACTTCGAGCCCCAGCGTTCGGCGGATGAGCGGGATGTCTTTGGTGAAGATCTGCTCCTGCAACGCTCTCGTGGCGGTCGACACGACGACCTTCTTGCCGCTCAAGATGGCGGGAACGAGATAAGCGAGTGTCTTGCCCGTGCCGGTGCCCGCCTCGCAGATGAGCACGCGCTCGTGCGCCAGGGCCTCTTCGACGGCATCGGCCATCGCGAGCTGCCCGGGACGGTCTTCGTATCCCTCGAGCGATCGCGAGAGGGGGCCCGAAGGTCCGAGGACGTCGCGGGCGCGTCGGGGTTTGGCCGTGCTGACTCGGTCCGAGTTGATGAAAGCTTCGTCCTTCATTTCCCCGGGGCCGTCAACGCGAAATCTCGCTCCTCCGGCGGAGCGGCTCGCGCCGGCCCGCCCCGAAAAAAACGTCGATTTTCGGGGCCCACCCCGCGGGGCTCGCTTCGCTCGGAAATAGAAAGAGTTCGCGAATCGCGAACTCTGATTTAGTCTGCGAGGCTCATGGCCCCGAGGGTCCTGTCGCTGTCACTCGTTTTCGCGCTGTCGGCGCTGAGTCTCTCGGCGATGGCCGATTTTCCTTCCGTGAACGCGCGTAGGTTCACGCCGCCCACCGATCCGGCTGGCTCGCTCTACCTCGAACCGACGCCCACGCCCGGCCCGCTCGCGTTCAACGCCGCCGCGTGGCTCGTCTATGCGTGGCGTCCTTCGGTCTTGCGCGACGCGAGCGGTGACATCGTCGCCAACCTGGTGTCGAACCAACTCACGACGGACCTCGTCGGAAACATCGGCCTCGGACAAAGGTTCGCGCTCGGGCTCGATCTGCCGGTCTTGCTCTACCAAAACGGTGACGACAACGCGCTCACGCGCGCAGTTTCCGGCCGGCCGCCGCCGGCGCAAGCGTTCGGAGATCTGGCCGTTACCGGGAAGGGAAACCTCATTTCCTACGGCGCGCTCGGCGGGTTCGGCCTCTCGACGCTGCTCCGATTCTCGGCGGCGACGGGCAACACGGCGTCGTATCTGAGCGACGGAACGCAGACGGCCGAACTGCGGCTCCTCGGCGAGTACAAGATCGTCGCCGTGGCGCTTCAGGCGACGGCGGGGTTCAAGCTGCGGTTCGAGGAGACCGACGTCCTCGCCCGCTCCTATCACCACGAGATCCCGTGGGGCGCCGCCCTCTCGGTGCGGCCGCAGGCCTTCGGGTGGGACGACAAGGGCCGCTGGACGTGGGTCGCGGAGATCCGCGGCGCGGCGGCGCTGCCGCCCTCCGAGGCCGCGCGCGATCGAGGACAATCCACGGCGGCATCGCCGGTCTTGGCGGGGCTCTCGGCGCGTGTCGCGTTGGGCGACGCTTCGGTTCTCCTTGGCGCCTCCGCGGGACTCACGCAAGCCTTGGGCAATGCGCCGCTTCAAGTGATGGCCGCCGTGGGCTTTGCGCCGCGGGAGCACGACGTCGATCACGATGGCGTCGCCGACGAAGCCGATCAATGCCCGGAGCTCGCCGAAGATCGCGACGGGTTCCAGGACGGCGACGGTTGTCCCGATTGGGACAACGACGACGACAACGTGGGCGACGCGACCGATCGATGTCCCGCGCAGCAGGAAGACGCCGACGGGTTTCAAGACGCCGACGGCTGCCCCGATCCCGACAACGACAACGACAGCGTCCCCGATGCCGAAGACGCGTGCCCCGATTCGGCGGGTGAGCGCCGCGCCGCCGACAAGAAGGCGAACGGTTGTCCCGACAAGGATCGCGACGGGGTGAAGGACAAGGCCGACAAGTGTCCCGATCAGCCCGAAGACAGGGACGGGTTCCAAGACGCCGACGGCTGCCCTGATACCGACAACGACCAAGACGGCGTTCTCGACGGCGCCGACGCGTGCCCGGACGTTGCGCGAGGGCCCGTGGCAGATCCCAAGCGGCCGGGGTGTCCGAGCGTCGATCGCGACGGCGACACGTTCGACGACGCGAGCGACAAGTGTCCGGGCGAGGCCGAGGTTTTCAACGGGGTCGACGATGATGACGGCTGCCCGGACGACAAGGGGAAACCCCTCGTCACCGTCGCGGAGAAGGGAACCGATGCCGCGGTTTCGTTCGCGCAGCCCTTGAGGTTTCGGGGATCGAGCGAGGCTCCCGAGGTCGACGCTTCCAGCGTTCCCATGCTCCGCGCGTTGGCGCGCGAGTTGAACCAGCGGCCCGGATACATCGTTGCGGTGGGCATCAGGCCGAAGAAGGTGGGAGCGGCCGGCGATCAAGCGGCTCTCTCGCAGGCTTTCGCGGTCGTCGACCTGTTGAGGCGGCTCACCTACCGCGATGGCGTTGCGGAGACGGTCGGGTGGAAGGCCGTGCAAAAGCAGCCGGGCGCCGCCAAAAATGGCTTCGGCGTGCTGCTCTTGCCGCCCGCGGCGGGCGCCCCCGCGAAGCCGCCGCCCGCTTTGCCCTAGGCGAATCGGTATGAGGCTCGCGTCGTCGCTTCTCGTGTTGGGCATTGGGCTCGCGGCGCCGCCGGTGCGCGCACAGGCCGGCAGCGTCGTGCGCTTCGCGCGCATGGAGGCCGCCGAAGAGCAGGACACGACGATCCGAACGACCTCGCTCGAGAGCCATCTCGCGCTTGGCGTGGCCGAGCGTCTGATCGCCTCCGACCGCTTCGAAGATCGCGTGCGAGGTGTCGAGCGCTTCGCGGCGTCGGGGCAGCGAGAAGGTGTCGATCGCATTCTGCGCATGCTCGAATCGGCGTCGCCTGCGGCGAAGGACCTTCGCGTGCGCCTCGTCGCGCTCCGGGCCCTCGCGCCGTTTGCCGCGAAGCAACCCGTTTGCCAGATGCTGGCGAAGGCCCTCGCCGTCGATCCCGTGGGCCTGCCGCTGCGCTTGCTCTTGCGCGACACGGCGGCGCTCGCGCTGGCGGCGAGCGGCGATCGCCGCTCGCTCGACGCGCTCGCGAAGGCGATCGCCCAAGGCGGCGCCATCGGCGATTCGGCCGCTCGCGCGCTCTTCGCTCACCCCCCTGCGTCGCTCGAGGCGTTCGAGTCGCCTTCGGGGCTCGGGCCCCAGGCGGCGTCGTTTTTTGCCGAGCTCGGCGACGTTCGCGCGATTCCCATGCTCCGCGCGACGCTCTTGCGTGGCCTTTTGCGCACTGCGGCGACGGTCGACTCGGTCGACCTGCCGAGCGAAGCCGAGAGCAGGCAAGCGCAAGCCGCGGCGGCGCTCGCCCTCGTCAAGCTCGGCGACCGCGAGCCTATCGAGGTCGCCCGGCGGTGGGCGGCCTCGTTCGACCGCGATATGCAGTGGAAGGGGGTCGAAATTCTGGTGGCGAGCGGCGCCGCCGGAAGCCGCCCTCTTCTCACGCCATTTCTGTCGTCTCCGTCGTCGCGCGGGCCGGCCCTTTCGCTCGCCGCGCGGGCGCCTGCGCCGGAGCTCGTGCCCGCGCTCGAAGGTGCGGCTCGCTCGGAAGGTGCCGCCGGAAGGCTCGCGCTCGTCACGCTGGGTCGCGTGGGCACGGCGCGCGCGGTGGCGACGCTGCGAGCCGCGATGAACCGACCCGAGCGCGCGTGGGACGCCGCCATGGCTCTGGCTCGGGCGCCTTCGGATGACGCGCGGCGCGCGCTGGAAGGTGCGCTGGCCGATCGCTCGCTCGAGCGGCTCG
>DATEMX010000579.1:0-7814 GCA_035275365.1 Polyangiaceae bacterium
CGAGGTGCTAGGCTCCCGCGATGGTGGCCTTTGCGTTTTCATTCGGACAAGTTTGGTCGGCGCTCGGCCTACCGCTTCGCGCGATTCGCGGAAGCCGGCTCGTCAAGGCCGGCAGCTTCGTGTCGCTCGTCATCGACGGCCCCGTGGTGGAGCTCGCCGAGCCCGCACCGTTTTGGCGACGGCGAACCTCGCGCACGCTTTCGCTCATGGCCGTACGGCGGCTCGTCTCGCTCATCGCCAAAGACCCCAAGGTCAAAGGTCTCGTCGTAGAGATTCGATCGCTGCGCACGGGCGCTGCGGTGGCGACGTCGCTCCGCGAGGCGCTCTTTGCGTTGCGCGCGTCGGGCAAGGCTTTGGCCGTGCATCTGCCGATGGGTGCGGGATCGCGCGAGATGCTGGTCGCGTCCGCAGCCGACCGCATTTTCATGGGTCCCCAGAGCACGATCTTGCCGCTCGGCGTGGCCGTGGAGACGCGGTATTTGCGCCGTGCGCTGGACAAGATCGGCGTCTTGCCGGAGATCTTCGCGCGCGGCGAGTTCAAGACGGCGGGGGAGTCGCTGGCGCGCGACGCGATGTCGAATGAGCAGCACGAGCAATTGGGGGCGCTCCTCGACGTGCTCGGCGACGAGCTCGAAGGAGCGCTTTCGTCGTCGCGCGGCATCGAGCGCGATCGCGTGCGGCAGCTAGTCGACAGCGGCCCTTTTCGCGCCGCCGAGGCCGTCGAAAATGGGCTCGTCGATCACACGGCGTACGACGACGAACTCCCGAAGCTGCTATCGCCGTCGGCCGAAGTCCCGCGTTGCTTCGTGCCCGCCGCCGCCTACCTCGCCGTTCGAAGAGCGCCGCCCCTCCCCAAGCGCGTGGGCGTCGTGCACGTGAAAGGGCCCATCGTCTCGCGCGCGCCGATGGCGTTCGGCCGCGTCGCGGTCGACGAGCGCGTCATGGCGGCGCTCGCGAAGGCGCGTGAATCGAGGCGTATCGCCGGCGTCGTCGTGGTCATCGACTCGCCCGGTGGGAGCGTGCTCGCGTCCGATCGCATCTACCACGAGGTCCTCCGGCTCGCCGAGAAGAAGCCGGTCGTCGCTTATTTCGGCAACGTCGCCGCAAGCGGCGGTTACTACGTCGCGTCCGCTGCGCATGCCATCGTCGCCCAGCCCACGACCGTTACCGGCTCGATCGGCGTCGTCGCGGCGCACCTCGTGCTTGCGCCGCTGCTCGCGAAGGTCGGCGTGGTGACGGAGATCGTCAAGCGCGGCGCGCGCGCCGACATGCTCTCGTCGAGCCGTACCCTCGACGAAGGCGAGCGCGCGGCGATGACGCGTGAGATCGAGGGTTTCTACTTGGATTTCGTGGGCGTCGTCGCCCGCGGGAGGCATCGCGCGCCCGAGGAGATCGACAAGCTCGCGCGCGGCCGTGTTTACAGCGGACGCGAAGCGGCGGCCAACGGGCTCGTCGACCAGCTCGGCAATTTCGAGACGGCCATCGACCTCGTGCGCGAACGGCTCGGCGAACCTCGCGAGCTCGGGCCCGCCGTCATGAAGCTTCCCACCATGGCGCCGCGTCCGCCCGAAGTCCCGGGGCCCTTCGTCGACGTGATGGACTCGCTCGGTGGCCGCGCCCTCGGCGATTTGGTGGCGCTGGCGCTCTCGATCGGTCCCACCGAGCGAGTCCTCGCGTTCGAGCCTATGCTGGTCAGCTAAATCAACCCGGGGTTCGGCTCTATCTTCGCGGTTCGTAGGGCGCCGGGCGATGGGGGCGCGCGTGCTCAACGAATTCCGGTGATCCTCTTCGTTTGGAGGCCGTCGAGCCGATAGAAGTAGACCTGGTGGAGGCCGCCGTTCCAGAGGGGCTCCCTTCGGTTCAGAAAAACGATCTTCAAGTCGCCTTCTCCACTCGGATGAGGCTCGGACTTGTCTTCGCCTTCGCCCGTGATGAGAAAGATCCCGTCCTTCGGTTTGACGGCGATGTTGGGCAGCGCGTAGACGAACGGCGCGGGGGACACGCGTCCCCACGAGGTGCTCGGTGCGTTGGCGAGCACGAAGCGAGACAGGTTGTCGTCGACGAACGACAGGAGAGCGATCGTTTCGCCGTAGCCCTCGATGTGGCTAGCGTTGCCGATAGCGAAGAACTTGCGTCCCGGTACCCCGTGTTCCTCGGGAGCGTCGCTCAGCACTTTCAGGTGGCGCAGGAGCGAGCGCTTGTCGGACATGCGCGACAGCATAGCAAAGATGCTAGGCTCGTTCCGTGAGCGACGTCGTTCCCGAGCCCCTTCCGTGGCAAGAAGCATACGACGAGAATGGCGTCGACCGGACGCTCGTTCGCTACACGCTTGGTCTCACGCCTACCGAACGCCTGCGTGGCTGGCAGAGCGTCGTCGATCTGGTCAAGGCCGCCCACAAGGTGGAAGCGACCGGCGTGGGGCCGCTGCGCCGCAGGAACCCATGGCCCTCGTCGCCTGGTTAAGGAAAGCGCCCGCTCGCGGCGAGCAGATCCACGCGTGCTTGCCGAGCAGCGTCTTCGGCGACGGCCGCGCCGGTCTCGGCGTCGCGCGCGCGCCGCTCGGCGTCGATCACTTCGATGTTCGTCGTCGCGCCCGCTTTGTACGCAAGGGTGGCGAGGCCGAGCGCCTCGTTGGCCAAGCGGGCTGCGCTCGTCTGTGCTTCGAGGGCCGCCTCGGCGCGCTTCACCGCTTCGAAGGCCACGCGCACGTCGGAGCGGGCTTGCCGCAGGAGGCCGTCGTATTGCGCACGCGCCTCGGCCGAAAGGTTGTCGCGTTCGTCGCTGAGCCCGTACCGAAGACCGCCGTCGTAGATGGGCACCGTCAAGAGAAGCTGCGCCTGCCAGCCCGTGGTCGGTTGCGTGAACGTGGAAGGATTTTGATAGAAGGGTAGAAACGTGCCGACCAAGAAGGGGAGGTAGTCGGCGTACGAGTTTTTTCGCGTCGTCTCGGCGGCGTCGAGGCGCGAACGCGCCGCTACCACATCGCGCCGCGTGGTCGTCGCCGAAACGAGCGCCGACGACAGCTCGGGCGGCGCGGCGAGGTCGATCTCGTCGACCGCGTCGACGGGGCCCTGATCGCCGAGCAGCACGCCGAGCCCCTCGGTGGCTCTCGAGAACGCTGCATACGAATTTTGGACCTGCGCCTCCACCGCGGCGACCTCTTGGGCGGCGCGCACGTCGTCCACGCGGTTGCCCACGCCTCCGACGAGTCGGGTGTGGGCGTAGTCGTAGTGCGCCTTGGCGTTCTTGATGGCGCGCTCGTTCACGGAGATGACGCGCCTTTGCGCGATCACCGTGAGGTACGCCCGGGCCACCGCCACCGCCGTTTGCCGCTTCTGATCTTCGGCGGTTGCCTTTCGGGCTTCGGCGTTGGCAGAGGCCGTCGACCACTGCGCCCAACGCTGCGGCGCGATGATGGGCACGGTGAGCAGCAAATTGGCGTTCAGTTGGTTGGCCGACGCCACGAGCAACCCGTTGCGCTCGCGATCGGCGTCGAGCCGCGTGTACGAGCCATTGGCGTTCAACGAGGGAAGGGAAGTCGCACGCGCTTGCCGCACGAGCGCCTCGGCCCGATCCATCTCTTGCCGCGCCACCAAGATATCGGTGCTCCGGGCGAGCGCCTGATCGATCGCTTGGCGCAGCGTCACGCGCCGAAGCCCCGAAGGCTCATGGGCGCCGGGCGGAGGGGCTTCGGCATCGGCCGACGTGGCGGTCATGGATGCAGTCGCGAAAGCAGCGACGAATCCGAGCGCGGCACCGCGAGCGGAACGTCTAGGCATGAGCGGAGGTCGGGGCGTCATGGGTCGTGTCGTCGTCGCTTTCGCGCGCGCGCTTGGCAAAGCGATCGAGCGCAGTGTAGAGCGCGGGGACGAGAAACAAGGTGAAGACCGTCGACACCGTGAGCCCGCCGATCACGGCTCGCGCGAGCGGCAAGTTGGTTTCGCTTCCCTCGCCGATGCCGAGCGCCATGGGGACGAGCCCGAGGATGGTCGCGATGGTCGTCATCAAGATGGGGCGAAGACGCGTACGCCCCGCTTCGACCGTGGCGTCGACGATCGATGAGCCGCGCCGCCGGAGCACGTTGGCGAAGTCGACGAGGAGCACGCCGTTGGAGACGACGATGCCGACCATCATGATGATCCCCATGAAGCTGTTGACGGAGAGCTTGGTGCCCGAGGCGTAGAGCATCAGGAAGACGCCCGAAATGCCGAGGGGAACGCTGAACATGATGACCAGCGGATCGACCAGCGACTTGAATTGTGAAGCCAGCACCATGTAGACGAGCGCCAGCGCCATGATCGCCGCGAACACGAGGCCGCGAAATGCCTTCTGTTGCTCGGCGCTCTGTCCGCCGAGCGCCGCCGTGAAGCCTTCGGGCGGTTGGTTCTCGTCGAGCACCGACTGCGTCGCGATGCTGGCTTTGCCGAGGTCTTGGCGGGGAGCCACGTTGGCGGTCACGTGAACGACGCGCTGCAGATATTTGCGGTCGATCATGACGGGACCGCTCGATCGCTCGATTTTGGCGAGCGTGTCGAGCGAGACGGTGCCGCCTCGCGGCGATCGCACGAAGAGATCGCCGAGATCGGCCACGTGCGTTCGGTAGGCGTCGTCCATGCGAACGTTGATGAAATACTCGTTGCCCGTCTTTTCGTCGGTGAAAGGAATGGGCTGGAGCTGCGTGTTGCCGAGGAGGCTCGTGAGCACCGTTTGCGCGATCTCTTGCTCGGAGACGCCGAGCACGCCGGCCTTTTGTCGATCGACGACGACGTCGAGCTCGGGCGAGTTCTCCTCGCGCATCACCTGCACGTCGGACAAAAGAGGTTGTCCCCGCTCGTCGACGAGCGCCCGCAGCTTGGCGGCCAGTTCCTTGGCGAAGGCCGACCCTCGATCGATGTCGTAGCCGAGCAGCTCCACGTCGATGGGCGCCGCCGATCCGAAGTTCAGGATGCGCTTGACGATTCCTCCAGTGAAGAAGAAGACTTGCGTGCCGGGGACTGCGCCGGCGAGCGCGGTTCGCACCTTCTCGGTGGCCTGAACGTCGCTGATGCCCCTCGACGTGCGGCCGACCAGATTGACCTGCACGTTGGCAGAGTGCGAACCCGTGTTGGCGGTGAAGAGCGCCGTGCGCCCGGCGGGTAGACCGGTGTCGGAGATCATCGTCGTGTACACCGGCGCCTCCTTCCCGTTGCTTTTCGCGGGGGCGAGGCTCACGTCGATGATCTTTTCGATGCGTTCGGTGACGAGCTCGGTCTTTTCGACGCGCGTGCCGATGGGGGTCTTGTAGTTCACGCTGAACTGTCCCTCGTCGGTCTCCGGGAAAAATTCGGTTCCAATCTTCGATCGCAGGAACATGGTGGCGACGAAGAAGGCCAAGATGGATAGCACCGTGAAAAGCCGGTGACCGAGCGACCAGCGGAGGGCGCGCGCGTAGCCGTGGTCGAGGCGATCGAGAGATCGGCGAATGGCGCCCGGAATCCCGCGCTCTCCCTCGGCGTGGCCGCCGCCCTTCAGCCAATAGAGGCATAGGAGCGGCGTGACCGTGCGCGAGACGAAGAAGCTCATCGTGAGCGCGAAGGCAATGGTGAGCGCCAGCGGCATGAAGAGAAAGCGCGCGATGCCCGCCAAGAAAAGGACGGGGAAGAACACGACGATGGTGGTGATGGTCGACACCAAGATCGGCATGGCCACTTCTTGCGCTGCCGCGAGGACGGCCTGCCTCCGGTTTTGGCCCATCGCGAGGTGCCGGTGGATGTTCTCGAGCTCGACGATGGAGTCGTCGACCAGCCTGCCTACGCCGAGCGCGAGGCCGCCCATCGTAAAGACATTGAGCGTTTGACCCGAAAAATAGAGCAGCACGAAGGTTGCCACGATAGAGAGCGGGATGGCCACCGCCACGATGCCCGTCGCGCGCAAGCTCACCAAGAAGAAGAGGATGACGACGACGGCCAAGACGCCGCCCTGCACCGCCTCGTGCTGGAGCGCGGCGACGGCCGAACGAATGTAGGTCGACTGGTCGAACGAGATGGCAAGCTTCACGTTCGGGGGAACCCCGCGCAGGTTGGGCATGGCGGCGCGAACGGCGTCGACGACGCCGATGGTGTTGGCGCCCGGCTGCTTCAGCACGCGCAGGTAGACACCGCGTTGCCCGTTGATGCGAACGATCTCGTTCTGGTCGGCCGTGCCGTCGAGGACCTCGGCCACGTCGGACACGCGGATCACTTGGCTGCTGGTGCCCGCGCTCGCCGCCTGGCCCGCCCGCACGACGACGTCGCCGAGCGGGCTAGCCTTCATGAACTGCGTGTTGGCGAAGACATTGTAGTCGCGATCGCCCGCACGGAGACTGCCGCTCGGCAAGAGCAGGTTCGAAGAGCGCACGGCGCTCACGAGATCCATGATGCCGAGCCCGCGCGCCCGGAGCGCGTCGCGCTTGGCCTTCAGCGTGATCTCGCGCGTCTTGCCGCCACCCACCGTGGCGCTGGCGACGCCCTGAATTCGCTCGAGCTGGGGCTCGACGGTGTTGTAGGCGAGGTCGTAGAGCTGCTTTTCGTCGAGCCCTTCGCCCGACATGGCCACCTGCACGACGGGGATGTTGGTGATGTCGAACTTGATGATGAAGGGCTGCTGGATGCCGGGCGGCAGCGTGTTCAAGATCTGGGCGACGCGCTGCGAGACCTCGAACTGAGCGTTGTCGAGGTTGGTGCCGAAATTGAACCACACGCTGACGAGCGAAACGCCTTGCTTCGACTGGCTCTCCACGCGGTCGACGCCGGGCGACGCGCCGACGGCGCGCTCGATGGGCTGCGTGATCGACTTCTCGATGTCGGCGGGGCCCGCCCCCGTATAGAACGTGGCGACGCGGATCACGGGAACCGTGATGTCGGGGAAGAGGTCGACCGACAGGCGCGTGACGGACACCCAGCCCAAGACGATGAGCATGAGCGACACCATCAGGATGAGCACTGGATTGCGCAGAGCGAGGCGGGTGAGCCACATGGCGCGCTCCT
This sequence comes from Polyangiaceae bacterium, assembly GCA_035275365.1. Taxonomy (GTDB): domain Bacteria; phylum Myxococcota_A; class Polyangia; order Polyangiales; family Polyangiaceae; genus DASWDH01. The sequence goes on from DATEMX010000579.1 coordinate 7,005, forward strand.
AGTTCTTCGCGGGGATCGTCGCGCCCGCATCCGAGGGTGCGGCGTCGGCCGTGGTCTTGCCGGTGTAGGGGTCGAAGTTGCGCGTCGGGCGCACCTCGGCCCCGTCGGAGAGCCCGTCGGCGCCGGCGATGATCACTTCGTCGCCGGCGGCGAGCCCTTGCTTCACCTCGAAGTAGCGGCCGTCGCTTGCGTCGGAGCCCAATTGGACCGGCCGGCGCTCTGCTTTGGTGCCGGCGAGGACGAAGACGTATTTCTCGTTGTTGGTGATTTGAACGGCGTTCACCGAGACGACAGGCACGTGCGGGTGCGTTTCGAGGCGCACCGCGGCGCGGCCATACATCCCCGGCCGTAGCTCGCCCGATTCGTTGGAGAGCTGGACCTCGGCGTCGAGCGTGCGCGTGACGGGGTCGAACGAAGGCGCGACCCGCACGACGGTGCCGTAGAAGGTCTTCCCCGGGAGCGCGTCGAGCTCGACGTGCGCGTCTTTGCCGACGGCGATGCCCGCGGCGTCGCGCTCGTTGGCGGTGATGAACACCCGCAAGCGGTCGACGCGCACGACGGTGATGATGGCGCCCCCGCCCGGGGGGCCCACCAGGGCGCCTGGATCGAGGCGCCGCTGGGACACGACGCCGTCGATGGGCGATTCGATGCGCGTTTCGCCGATGCGCACGGCGAGCGCGGCGATCTGTGCCTTGGCCGTCGCCTGTGCCGCTTCGGCCGAGGCGAGCGCCGCCGACGATTGCTGCAGCTCTTGCTGGCTGACGACGCCCGTGGGCGCGAGTTTCTCGGCGCGCTCGAAGTTCGTCTTGG
>DATEMX010000580.1:0-13596 GCA_035275365.1 Polyangiaceae bacterium
GTACTACTGCTGCAGACTTTGGCAGGAGCAGATCACGATCGTCCAAAATGGCTGAGACCCAACGTAAAATACGGCGAGGCTGTCGGAACCACCTAGTTTCGGACAGAACGAGCCGCCACCGCTCGCCGCTCGAGCCGAGAGTACCCCAAATCTGCCTGTGCACTGCGCTTCGCTTCGTAGGTCTCCGTGGACTCCGTCAGACTGTCGTGTGCGTCGTCGGCTATGGCTGTGCCGCTTTCGTCTCCTAAGAAATTCGGAGTAACCAGCCAATTCGGCCCGCTTCTGAGCCCTTCCACCTTCCCTCCGATGGCGTTGGACCTGGGGCCTTCCAATTTCACTTCGCCAATTTGGCATACCAAATTGCGGACGATGGCGTTGGACCCCTTCCAGCTTTCGGGGCCCTTCCAGCTTCACGCCGCAATTTTGACTGACTATTGAGCAGGATGGGTGCGTGAGTTGCTTCAGGGCGGAGTTCGGGCGTTCGAGTCTCAGGATCGACGATCCGAACGTTCGGTTGGCGAGCGCGATTCGCGGTCCGACTTTGTGAGGTCGGTCGCGCTTCGTGGCGCGTAGGTTTCGCGCACGATCCGCCGTGGGCACGCGGCATGCAGACGCTTCCTTAGGTCATCGGACCGCACCGCAGAGGTGCACGGAGGAAGCGATGTCGAAGATCGACGCAGAGAAGCGTTCTACGAACGCCAATGAAGGCGAAGGCAACAAGACGGCGGCGCGCCGCTACAACGGTGGCGTCGCCAAGACCGTCAAGGAAGGACACATCGAAGAGAAGGCGAGAGAAGCCGCGGAGGCTCTCGATGGCGCCGAGAGTGACGAGCTCCGTCGCGCCGAGTCTCAGGTCAAGGGGCACGCGCCAGCGGCGAGCCCCGACCGACGTCACTGAATCGCCGTTGATCCCAAACAACCCGCACGGAGAATAAATCATGCGACGACATCACCTTGTAGCTGTATCGCTGCTCATGCTTGGCGCTTGTGAACACTCCGCCAAGGAAGACCAAGGGAAAGCGGAGCAAACCCAGCGCGAAGCCGACGAGAAGGCCGCAAAGGCGCAAGACGAGGCCTTCGACAAAACGGCCAAGGCCAACGCCGAAGCGCAAAACATCGCCGCCCAAGAGCAAGCCAAGGCCAACGAGAACATTCGCGAAGCGAACAGCGATCTCGTCAAGGCACGCAACGACTTCCAAGTAAAGGTGCAGAAGTCGGCCAGCGATCTCGACAACAGGATCGACCAAATCAAGGCCGACGCGCAAAAGCCGACGGCCAAGCCCAAAGGCGACTTCAACGCAGCGCTTCGCGACGTCGAGTCGCGCCGCGCTACGCTCGACACCGACATGAAGGCGCTGGGCCTTCAATCGGCGATGTCGTTCGACTCGTACAAGTCGAAGGTCAACAAAGAGATCGACGATCTGAAGAAGTCGATCGACATCGCCAAAGACAAGCTTTGAAAAGGCGAAACGAAGCGCTCCCGCGTCTCTTCGAACGAGGCGCGGGACGGGCTGATCGCGCCGTGCGGCGATCGCGGCGTTGCGCGGTCCGCCTCGCACGCTCGCCGGGAGTCACGAGGGCGCGCTCAGCGCGAGCCACGCGAACATGCCCCACGCCACGAGGAAGCATAGACCTCCGATCGGCGTCACCGCTCCGAGGGCCCGCGTGCCGGTGAGTGCGAGAGCATAGAGACTCCCCGAGAAAAAGACGATGCCGGCCATCATCGCCCAACCGACGGCGTTGGCGGCCGAGCCCTTCGCGCTCGCCAGCCAAGCAACGCCGATGAGACCGAGCGCGTGGTACATGTGATAGCGCGCCGCGGTCTCGAAAACTGCCAGCAAATCGGCGCTGAGACGCGCCTTTAAAGCGTGAGCGCCGAACGCCCCCGCGGCTACGGCGAGAAACGCGTTCGAAGCACCCAGGAGAGCCCACATTCGCATCGCGCGTGGGCAAGTAGCACTCGTCTACCGCGCGAGCAATCGAAGAGGAAGGCGCTTCGAGCGCCAAACAGGGTCGGACTTCGGGTGCGGGGCGCTCGCCGTGTGGGTCCTCCGCCCGTGGTAGCCGACCGATGCCGCGCGCCGCACGACATCGGAAAGAGAGCACGGGCGCGCCAGAAGCAGTTAGTGTGGGCCCATGCCCGGCAGACAAAAGAACTTGAAGGTCTTCTCCGGATCGTCGCACCCGGCGCTCGCTCGTGAGATTTGTGGCGAGCTCGGCCTCGACCTCGGCCTTTCGCATACGACGCGGTTCTCGAACGAGAACCTCAAGATCAAGATCGACGAGAACGTCCGCGAGCAAGACGTGTTCGTGGTGCAAACTGCCTGCCCGCCGCTCTCGGAGCACATCTTGGAGCTGCTCATCTTGCTCGACGCGCTAAAGCACGCGTCGGCAGCGCGCGTCACCGCGGTCATTCCCTATTTCCCCTACGCGCGCAGCGACAAGAAGGACGAGCCGCGCATCTCCATCACGGCCCGCCTCATGGCCGATCTCTTGGCGACGGCGGGGGCCAACCGAGTGCTGACCGTCGACCTTCACTCGCCGCAGACACAAGGCTTCTTCTCGATCCCCGCCGATCAGCTCACCGGCGTACCCGTGCTGTGCGAGCGCCTCGCAAAAGACGACCTGTCGAAGACGGTCGTCGTCGCGGCGGACGTCGGCGAAGCCAAAGACGCGGGGCGCTTTGCAAAGCGGCTCAATCTCCCGATTGCCTTCATCGACAAACGGCGAACGGGTGACGACGAAAAAGCGCGCGCCGTGCACGTCATCGGCGACATCGTGGGCAAAGACTGCCTCGTGGTCGACGATGAAATCGCCACCGGCGGCACCATCTTCGCCGGAACCGATTTCTTGCTCGAGCGCGGCGCCCGATCGGTCTCCGCGGCGGTCGTGCACCCCGTGCTTTCGGGTCGCGCCCTGGAGCGCCTCGCCCAGTCGAGGCTCTCGCGGCTGCTCGTGACCAACACCATTCCCATCGCCGAAAGCCGGCCGAAAACGGTCGAGATTCTCTCGGTGGCTCCACTCCTCGCCACCGCCATCTCGCATATCCACGACGGGCGATCCGTCTCGCAGCTGTTTAGCTAGCACTACTGCGATCGATCATCGGAGCGGGCATACGCCAGCTCAAGGACTGACCGTGACGGAGTGGACGGAGTCCACGGAGACCTACGAAGCGAAGCGCAGTGCACAGGCAGATTTGGGGGTGCTCCAGGCTAGGAGCGGCGAGGCGTGGCGGCTCGTTCGGTCTGAACTAGGTGGTTCCGACAGCCTCGCCGTATTTTACGCTAGGCCTTGGTCATTTTGGATGATCGTGATCTGCTCCTGCCAAAGTCTGCAGCAGTAGTGCTAGAACGACCGCCGTAGCTTTCTCGCGACCAGAACGGCAAACCTGTTAGAGGGAAAAGGCCTACCCAGCGGGGAGGAGTAGTGGGTGCGCGCGCGAACGTTAGGACGTGGCGCGCAGCTCCTCCGTTGCGGTTAACTCGCCTGCGATGTCAGCGCGATTCAAGGCAATTTTCGAGAAAGCACCGAACGCCATCATCATCGCCGACGACGCGCGGTGCTGCATCGCCGCCAACCCGGCGGCGCGCAGACTGACGGGGACCACCAAGAAGCGGCTGCACCAGCTAAGGCTCGACGATTTCGTCGCCGAGGCCGACCGCGAGACCTTCGAGATCGGTTGGGAAACTTTCTTGCGCACCGGGCACAAGCAGGGTGAATTCAAACTTTCGCGCCCCGACGGGCAGATACGGATCATCGAGTACCGCGCGCAGGCGAACATGCTCCCCGGACAACACTTGGCAACCTGCCACGACGTGACTGAAGCCCGGGAGGCGCACCGGAACCGAAACCAGCATTTGGCAGTCGTCGCCCACGAGCTCAAGAACCCGCTCAACGTGGTCCTGCTCGCCTCGCAGATTCTCCTCGGCCCCTCTCCGGCGTGGTCGCAGCGCCGCGACGAGGCCGAGCGCATCTTCCGGGCTGCGCGACGCATGACCGAGCTCATCACCTGCCTCTCCGGCTGAACTTTGCTTTACACGCCGCGCCTTGTGTGGTCTCGGGTAGAGATCACATGCCCCGAGCGCTGACGTCCGCCATTCGCGCCGAGCTCGGGCTGCCTTCCGTCGCGCCGTTCCGATACAGGTGGGGGTTCGCTTCGCTCGTGGTGGGGATCGCTTGCGTTCCTTTGATCTTCGCCAAGATGTGGATGGCATGCGCACTGGCCGTCGCTGTCGGGCTGGTAGGACTGCCCCTCGTGCGATGGTTCGAGCACAGGGACGCCGCCTGGCGCGACATCGTGTACGGGTCGGGTATCGAAGCGATCGCGAAGGTCCTCGACGTCGAGCCGGCCGGCACGAGCCGCTCCGATCACATCGTGCGCCTGGAGTATCGCGTCGACGGGTCGGTAGTAACGACGTCAGTCGTGGGATGTCCCCTCGCTCGCCGCGGTCTCGGCCCCGACGACGAGGTCGTCGTCTACTACGCCGCCGATCGACCGTCGCGATGCATCGTCGTCCGCAAGATGAGCCGCGAGATCGTCGACGCCGTGTACGACGACTGACTTCGATGTCAGTCAGACCGTAGACCGAACGAGCTACCACGCACCCCTTGGGTCGCCGTAGCTGAGCGGCTAACCGACCCAGCTCAAGGTGCGCTCGCCGTGAGCTGGGGCAGGCGCTCCAGCTCGGAGCGGTTCCAGCCGAGGAGCCCCGCGCTCGCCTCGTAGGTGCTCTCGAAGAAAGTGAGCAAGAGCTCACGCGGGTCGCCCTTCGTGCGGATGTCGTCGTAGAGGAGCACGAACTCCCGCAGGTCGGGGCGCCACAGCGCCGACGACGGGCGCACCGGCTCGCCGTCGATGCCCATCGGTTCGGGGTAGGCGAAAGCGAAATACGCGGGGGCTTCGAGCTTGTCCCCGCCAGGCCAAAAGCCGAACTCGATCTGCTCGTCGGCGTAGGCGACTCGCGTGATGCGATCGGCCGCGGGCGGCGCGGGCGCCGTGCGACCGGAGAATAGAGACAGCGAGAGGTCGAACGTGCCCCAGAAGAACTGCACGGGGCTGGCCTTCCCGGTAAACCTCGACCGAAATGCCTTCAGCGCGACGTCGCTCTGCACGAGCACGCGGAAGAAGCGGCTTACGGCTTCGGCGTCGTAGGAGCCATGTAGATCGTCTTCGTCGAACGGAATGGCAACGCTCACCTCGACGGGGCGACGGGAGATCCGCACGCCGATCCCGGCGGCGTCGAGCACCGCCATGAGCTCGCGATGGAACTCCTTGACCGTCCGCGGGACCAACGCCAAAGATTTCGTCTGCCCGTCGTTCGTAAGGACGCGCAGGTGGTGGTCGACGAAATCGAATTCGATCTCGAATGTTCGCAGGCCGTAGGGGATGGGCGAGGTCGTCAGGCCGCGGGCCGTGACGTAGAGCGGCACTTGCCACCACTCGTTCATCATGGGTGAGAGCGCGAGCCTGATCTTGCCCACGATTTGCGTCCACATGTGCAGCGTGTCGCAGGTGTCTCGCCATTCGGACCAGGGCAGAAGTGGCCACGGGTCCGGCTCGGTAGCCGCGTCCGTGGCAGCTGGATGCTCGAGCATGATCGCTCCTCTCTTGGTTCAGTGCGTCTCGTCAACGCAACCGCCGTGCCTCTCGGAGCGTGTGAACCGGCGGACGAACGAACGGGTGCGTCGAGGTCCACTTGGGACCGCGACGCACCGTTCACCGCGCGAACGGATCTTACGGGGCGGGAAGGACGCTGCAGTTGGCGAGCGGAGCCTTCGACGTGTCCAGATCCTGACAAATGAGCGTCTTGAGCGGAGTCGTCGCGGAGCTGACGATGCCGATGGCGAACGACGACGCGACGGCCCCGGCTGCCAGCGAGAGCCCCGGGATGGCCAGGGAGTCGACCGTGGTTCCGGTGGCGCGCACAGCCAAGGTCTGACTCGAGAGAGGCGAGGTCTCCACGTACCCAAGGGCGTCGACGCCCGTGCCACCGCCCACCGCCGAATACGGGACGTCGGTGAACACCGCCATGAAGGACTCGGCCGTCGCCAGACCGACGTCGACGTTGGGTGTGCCCGGAGACGCGTGGATGAATCGGAGCTTGGCCTTGCCGGTCGTGACCGCGCGCTCGTCGAGGTAAGGCTTCAGTTGGAAGGCCGGACCAGCGTCCGCGGTAACCAGACCGATCGCCGCGATCGTCGAATAAGTGCCTCCCACGAGCAGGGGAAGACTCGTGTCGGGCAATCCCGCGAGCGGCGTCGAGCAATCGGCCGCGTTGGCAGCGACGATCCGCACGTCGTAGACGCGCGGCTGCAAGGTCACGTACCCGGTGACCTGCGTGTACGACAACCCCGTCGGGACGCCCAGACCCTTCAGCACGGGTCCGATGGTGAAGCCGCCTGCCGGAGCTCCGTCGGATCCATCGGCGGCGTCCGAGGCATCGGTTGCGGCGTCTGCCGCGCCCGCGTCGGAGCTTTGTGCCCTGAGGCAAAAATCGACGGCGGGGGCGTCAGGTGATAGATGCGCGACGCGCGCGAAGGCCGAAGCCACACCCGCCTCGCCTTCTGCAGCCGAGTCCCTGGCGGAATCGGCTGATACGTCAGAAGAACTGTCGCTCACCGATGCGTCGGGGGCGTTCCCCGCGGCGCCACCGCCGGCTCCACCGCCGCTGCCCGTGCCGACCATTCCATAGCTGCCTCCGACACCCGCACCGGGGTCGTCGCTCGAGCAAGCACTCAGGGCAGCGGGGACGACGACGGCCACCCCCCACAAAAGAAGCCTCTTGCGATTCGTCATAGTAGTCCTCCGTTCGATCCCGCTCGGACACATCACTCGATGCCATCGGGCTGTCGAAGCGATCCCTATGTGCGTCGCGCCAGCTACGGCGCAAACCGGCCGCTTGGCGCTCCAAACTTTGGTCGGAGCGAACGGCCGCTTCAACGCGCGTGCAGCGAGAGCATCTCGCGCGCCGCGGCGACGGCGTCTCGCGTCCCCGCGAGGGCGAGGATGTCCCCCGCGCGGAGCGCTTCGTCGGCGCTCGGAACGAGCGCGCCATTTTCGCCTCTCGTGATGACGAGCACGGTGGCGCCCGTGCGACCCCGTAGGTTGAGCTGCGCGAGCGTCTTGCCGATCGCCGAGCTCCGCGGGTCGAGCTCCACGGGCTCCGGCTCGCCGAGTCCCGGCAAGGCGCGACGAACAGCGTTGAGGTCGAGCCGACCTTCGTGCTCCGCGGGCGCGCGCGCTTGCTTGGCGAGGGCCTCGACGATCATCTGCGTGCTCGCGCGCACGTGCCCCTCGAGGTCCTCTGCGCTCCTCCAGAAGCCGACGCCGAGCCCCAAGAGCAAGACCGACAGCACCACGGCCGTCCAAAGGCCCGAAAGAAACGGCTGCGTAGCCGCGACGAGCGGCGCGCCGATCAAGAGCGCAGAGGCCACCTGGAGCGTCACCACGAACGCGCGCCGGGGCGCCCTCGCGAGATCGGGCTTGCCTCCGTTTTCTTCGGGGAGCGCGAGTTCGGCGAGCGCAAGCCCAAGGCCTCGGCTCAGCCGCAAGACGCCAATTCCGAACGGCGTCGCGATCGCCAAGAAGCCACCGATGACGATAACCTGGGCGACCTCTTCGGCGGCACCGAACGCCCTCGCGATGTACGCCCGAGCGCGAGGCGCGCCGACCGATGCGCCAATGACGATCGACGCGAGGACGCTCGCGTCGACGAGGAGCAGGCGAAAGAGCCGGCGGATCTTGGCGCCCGAGGTGCCCACCTGCGGCGCGCTTCGCAGCTTCTCGATCCAGCTGCCGTACAAGCTCGCGAACGTTTGCAGAGATTGCGGGAGGGCACGATCGACGAGCTCGGCGAAGGGCGCGGCGCCACGAATGAGCCACGGCGTAGCCAACGTCGTGATCGCGGAGACCGCCACCGCGACCGGATACAGAAAGGCGCGCGTCACCCCGAGGGCCATGCCGAGTCCGGCGATGATGAACGAGAACTCGCCGATCTGAGCCATGCTCATGCCGGCCTCGATCGAATTTCGCGTCCCCGCCCCCGACAGAAAGGCTCCCAGCGATACGCTCGCGATCTTGCCCACCACGACCACCAGGGTGAGGACGGCGACGCTGGCCCAATTCTGCGCGATGAGCTTCGGGTCGATCATCATCCCCACCGACACGAAAAAGATGGCCCCGAAGATGTCGCGCACGGGCAAGACGAGACGCTCGACCTTTTGGGCTTCGCCCGATTCGGCCACCAGCGACCCCGCGATGAACGCGCCCAAAGCCACCGAATAGCCGAACTCTTGCGCCAGGAGGGCGATCCCGAAGCAGAGGCCTACGCTCGCCACGAGGAGCGTCTCCGATCGTTCGAGCCGCGCTATGGCGCGAATCGAACGTGGCACGACGAGCAGACCTCCGACCAAGAGCACCGCGAGGAACGCGCCAAGGCGGCCCGTGGTGAGCGCGAAAGCCCTGGGTGAGAGTCCCGACCCCGTCGACACCGCGGTGAGCGTCGTCATGAGGAGGATGGCGATGAGATCTTCGACGATCAGAACGCCGACCACGAGCTCTCGCAACCGCCCGCGGATGTCGCGCTCGTCGAACGCCTTGGCGATGATGGTCGTGCTGGAGATGGCCGCGATGGATCCGGTAAACAAGCTCTCCAACACCGTAAACCCGAGGGCGCGCCCGGCGATGAAGCCCGCCCAAATCATCGCGCTGCATTGGATGATGGCCGTCACGGAAGCGGTGGGCCCGACCTCCACGAGCTTGCGAAGACTGAACTCGAGACCGAGCGAGAACATCAGCAAGATCACGCCGAGCTCGGAGAGCGTCTGCACCACCTCGCCGTCGGCAACGAGCGGAATCGGCACGTGGGGACCGATGATGAGGCCGGCGATGATATACCCCAGCACGACCGGCTGGTGCAGGCGCTGGAAGACGACGGTGGTGATCGCCGCGACCCCGAGGACGATCGTCAGCGCCTTGAGAAATTCGTGCGCACTATGCATGAGTCCAGGCGCCTATTAACCACGGCGGCGCCGGCGGTCCCAACTCCAAAAGCGCTTCGAGCGGCCGGTCCAACTTTGGTCCGATCGCTCGTCGGGCCTCCGCGCGCAAAAGCTGCAAGGACCCTGGTGGCTCGTCAGATTTTCTGGGAAATCGCCCTCGTCTTCTTGCTCATCGTCGCCAATGCCGTATTCGCCGCGGCGGAGATCGCGGTCGTCTCGGTGCGAAGGACACGTGTCGAAGAGCTGGCCCTGCTCCGCCGGCGCGGCGCCCCCGCCGTGTTGGCGCTGAAAAATGATCCCGAGCGGTTCTTGGCGACGGTCCAGATCGGCATGACGGTCGTCAGTTCCACCGCCGCCGCGCTCGGAGGTGCCGCGATCTCAGGGACGCTCGCCAAGGCGCTGGCACGCTTTCCATGGCTCTCGCCCTACGCCGACGACGTGGCGCTCTTCCTCGTGATCGCCGCGATTTCGTATACGTCGGTCGTCGTCGGCGAGCTCGTCCCCAAGTCGCTCGCGCTGCGCAACGCCGAGCGGTACGCCCTCTGGATAGCCTGGCCCATGCGCGCGCTCGGTTGGCTCGCCTCGCCGCTCGTGCGCTTTCTCACCCTGAGCTCCAACGTCGTGCTTCGTCCTTTTCGTGATCGCACGACGTTCGCCGAGAGCAAATACTCCGTCGGCGAGCTCCAGCAGCTGGTCGACGAAGCAACCGAGGCAGGCACGGTCACCCGGGAGACCGGCGAAATAGCCTCGCGCGCCCTGGAGTTCTCCAGCCTCAAGGCCGCCGACGTAATGATCCCGCGGACCGACGTCGTGTTCTTACCCCGCGACGCGCGCACCCCCGAAGTTCAGCGAATCTTACTCGAGCACGCCCACACGCGTCTGCCGGTGTTCGACGGTCGCACCGACGATGTCGTGGGCTACGTCAACGTGAAGGACATCCTTGCCTTCGCCTGGGACCCGGCGCTCTTCGTGCTCGAAGATCTCATTCGGCCGGCGCATTTCGTTCCCGAGTCGCTCGACGCGCTCGCGCTATTGCAGGACATGCGCAGGCTGCGCACGCCCTTCGCCATCGTCGTCGACGAGCAAGGGGGAATGTCGGGGATCGTCACGACCGAGGACCTCACCGAGGAGCTCGTGGGCGAGATTTTCAGCGAGCACTCGCCGAACGTACCGGAGCTCATCGCGCGCGAGCCGGGAGGCACCGCGCTCGTCAGCGGTACGACGCCCATCCGCGAGGTGAACCGCAAGCTCGATCTCACGCTGCCGGAGGGAAAAGACTACAGCACCATCGCCGGCCTCTCGCTCTCCTTGGCGGGCCGCATTCCGCACGTGGGCGACCGGATCGCCGTCCCCGAAGGGACGGTGTTGGAGATCGTCGACGCGTCACACCGGAAGGTGAGGACGGTGCGCGTCCTTCCGTTCATTCGGCCAGCCGATCCATAGCGCCGTCCGCGGCGTCGGGGACGGCCCCGCCCGGCGCATCGGCGGAATCCGCCTGATTCGCGTCACCCTTCCCATGGCATACCGGGCCGGGCCTCACGTTGAGCAGACTGACGGCGTCGCTCACGGGATCGTGGCCCTTGCAGCGAAAGCCTGAGAGCGCGAATTGAATCGCCTCGCAACGACGCTCGTACGGAGCAAGGTGTTAGTTCGAAGGCTTCTTTCCGAATTCGTCGAGGCGACGGCTAATCTCGGCGAGCGCTCGGTCTTTGGCATAACCGTACTTCTCTTGGAGCGTTCCCAACAAGCGCTCGTGGCTACCGTCGATACGCTTGACGTCGTCGTCGGTCAGATTGCCCCACCACTCCTTGAGCTTGCCGCTCACCTGCTTCCATTGACCCTTGAGAATGTCCTGGCTCATTGGGCTCTCCTCGTGTTTGGCCGACTGGCCGGTTTCGGATATCGTGAACGCCGGTGAAATACGGCTCTCCCCGCCTTTTTTCACCTGGCCTTAGGGCCCAGAGAATCGGCCTTTGCAAATTTCCGATCTGAATAGCAGAGCCTCGCTATGATACTCGAGATGAGCCCGAATGATCTCTTCGCGGAGGTAATCCGCCGCCTCGACAGCGGGCTGGTCATTTGGAAATTGGAGAATCGGGCCGACGCCGAGAGCCTGCGCTTCGTGCTCGCCAATCCGGCTGCCTCCCGGCTTTCGCGCGTCGACTTCACCCGTTGCGCGAACAAAACGATGGCCGAGGTCGTGCCCGCGGCCATCGTGCAAGGGCGCCACGAGCTCTATGCAAAGGTCGTCCGGTCGGGCGTGGAAACGGCCTTCGACCTCGTGCTCGACGAGCGTGTGAGCGAACGGCAAATCTTGGCGGCCCGCGCGGTACCTCTACCCGACGACTGCCTGGCGATCATGTTCGACAGCGGCTCGGTGCAGAAGCGCGTCGAAGAGGACGCACGGCGATTGACGGTGTTTCTCGACTCCATCGTGGAGCACATCCCGGCGATGGTCTTCGTGAAAGACGCGGAGGAGCTCCGCTTCGAGCTTTTCAACCGAGCCGGCGAGCTTCTTCTCGGCAAGCGCCGCGAAGAGCTCCTTGGCAAGAACGACTACGAACTCGGCTTCCCCAAAGCACAAGCCGATTTCTTCCAAGCCAAAGATCGCGAGGTCTTGCAGAGCAAGAAGCTCCTCGACATCCCCGAAGAGCCGCTCGAAACGAGCGAAGGCCGCCGCTGGCTCCACACCAAAAAGATCCCCATCCTCGACGGGGCGGGCATGCCGCGCCACCTGCTCGGCATTTCGCTCGACATCACCGATCGCAAGCTCGCCAGCGAGACGCTGCGCACCGCGCACGAGGATCTCGAGCGCCGTGTCGCCGAGCGCACCGCCGACCTCGTCGAGGCCAACCTAGCCCTGAAGCACCAGGTCGAAGAGCGCCAACGCACCGAAGAAGCCCTCGAGAAGGCGGAAGAGCAGCTCCGTCAGGCGCAAAAAATGGAGGCCGTCGGCCGACTCGCCGGCGGCATCGCGCACGACTTCAACAACTTGCTTTCGGTCATCATCGGCTACACTTCGATGCTCATTGTCGACTCCGGCGAGCACAGCCCCATCAAGCAAGACCTCGACGAGATCCGCAAGGCCGGCGAGCGCGCCGCCGAGCTCACGCGACAACTCCTCGCGTTCAGCCGCCAGCAAGTGCTGGCACCCACGGTCGTGAACTTGAACGACGTCATCGGGCGTATGGATAAGATGCTGCGGCGCGTAATCGGAGAAGACATCGAGCTCTTGACTCTAGAGGCGAGTGACCTAGGCACCATCAAGGCCGATCAGGGGCAAATCGAGCAGGTGATCATGAACCTCGCCGTCAACTCGCGCGACGCCATGCCGAACGGCGGACGCCTCGTCATCGAGACGGGCAACGTGGATTTCGACGAAGACTCGGCCCGCGACCACCTGGGGCTTTCACCCGGCCCCCACGTCATGTTGTCGGTGAGCGACACCGGCATCGGCATCGACAAAGCGATCCAAGGGCGCATCTTCGAACCCTTCTTCACCACCAAGGAGCAAGGCAAGGGCACGGGGCTCGGGCTCTCCACGGTGTTCGGTATCATCAAGCAGAGCGGCGGAGGCATCTTCGTCTCCAGCGAGCCGGGGCGGGGCGCCACGTTTCGCGTCTACTTCGCCCGTACCGACGAACGGCCCGCCAGCATTCCCCCGCCCACCTCGGTCGACCAATCGTTCCGTGGCGCCGAGACCATTCTCCTCGTCGAAGACGAAGAGCAGGTGCGTGCGCTCGTCCGCGGAATCTTGAAGCGCCACGGTTACCGCGTCTTCGAGGCGCCACACCCTGCCGAGGCGCTGCACCTCGGAGCGACGCTCGACGAGGAGATCCAGCTTCTCATCACCGACGTGGTGATGCCGCAGATGAACGGCCGTCAGCTCGCGGAACGCTTGCGCGCGGCGAGGCCAGAGATGGAAGTGCTCTACATGTCCGGCTACACCGACCACGCCATCGATCGCGACGGCGTGCTCGAGCCCGGGATTGCGTTTTTGCAGAAGCCGATCATGCCCGTTACGCTCATGAGAATGGTCCGCGAGCTGCTCGACTCGAAGGCGCGCGCGAGCCAAAGACCACAGTAGCCGGCCTCTTAGCATTACTGCAGGGAGTCTTGGCATCGGCAGAGCACGATCAGCAAAAATGACGCTAAGCCAACGTAAAGATACGGCGAGGCCGTCGGAACTACGTCGTTCAAGCAAGACTTAGCGGATAGGTTCTTAGCCAGAGACGCGGTCCTTCGCCGTTCCCTGCGTCCAGGCGGGCGGATCGCTGGCGGGAAACGACTCTTCCGACGCCTCTTGGACCACGTCGAAAGGCTCGTCGGGGGGAGCCGACGCATCCGTTCGCCGAAGCGACGGCCGCGCGACCGACGTCGTGCGGAGCAGCCGTGCTTCGTGGATCTTTTTTCCCAGCCGGAGCCCGACGAACAGCGCCATCAGCACTAGGAACACGCCGCGTACCGTCATGCTTGAGCTCTTGCGACAGGGCCGCTACCGCGAACACTCGAACTTCCGATCTGCTTCCCTTTCTGCCGAACTCGCCGGTTGCCCCAGCCGGCATCGCAAGTAGATTAGTGCATCGTTTCGATTCG
>DATEMX010000581.1:0-3765 GCA_035275365.1 Polyangiaceae bacterium
GTAGTCCTCCGAAGGCATAGTCGAATAATTATTCGACTATGGTTGCATGTCAACGGCACCGCGCGAAACGGCTTGACGCCCGTCTGTACGCTTCGGATCGGCGTGTGGAGCCTCAGTGCAATACCATTGGTCCTTGGGCCCGGTGAGCGCGTGCGTGCTCGGGCGTAAGGCAAGGCAGCTCGCATCGGATACGAGGATCGACAAAAATGAGTCGTAGCGCGCTCACGAGGCCCTCGGCTTCAAGGAGGTGGACCGCTGCGTGAATTACGGAAAGGCCCCCAGAGATGACGAAGCTGCTCGTGAACATCGACGTCGACGATCTGGACACGGGCGTCCGTTTCTACACCGAGGCCCTCGACTTGCTCGTCGGTCGACGGTTCGGCGCCGACGCCGTCGAGCTGCTCGGTGCCGAGGTCCCGATCTATCTGCTGGTCAAGCAGGCCGGCTCGACGCCGTTCGAGGGCGCCTCGACATCGCGCGTCTACGCGAGGCACTGGACGCCGGTGCATCTCGACGTCGAAGTCGAGGATCTGGATCACGCGATTATACGCGCCGAGAAGGCAGGAGCGAAGCGCGAAGGCGCGGTCAGCGAGCACGCGTGGGGGCGGATGGCGCTCTTCTCCGATCCGTTCGGCCACGGCTTCTGTCTGCTCCAGTTCGAGGGCCGTGGCTACGACGAGATCGCGACACATGAGTAGCTTGTTCGCGAAGTTCGGCGCGCCAATCAGCGTGCCGCGCTTCGCCTGAGCGCCACGTGCATCGCAGCTCCCGACGCGGGTGCGAGGCGATGTCTCGCCTCGGCACAAGCTGGCACATGCCCGCGTGGGGAATGCCGCCAGAGCGGGACGACGCACCGGCACGACGCTTGCTCCTTCCGCTCGGCATGAAGGCGACACGCTCTAGACAACGATGGCACGGCGTCGCGCTCTTGGCGTTGATCATGCCCGCGGCGTGGACTGGCGACGCAGATGCTTGCTCCGTTGCTGCGCCCGGATGGGTCGCACAAGCGACAAGTGAAGTCCCCGCGAACGGTGCGCTCATCGTCACGTTCGATTGCTTGACCTGCAAGGTGAGGCCAGATTTCTCCCGCCTCGAGTGGATCGTGACCGATCGCGACTCGAACGCGATTGTCGCCGGCGACGTGGTGTCGTCGGGAATGATCACGCCGGACGGCCCTTTCTCCCCGTTCCTCATGTCGGGATGGGTCGCCTGGAAGCCGCTCGACGGCTTTTTGGTCGGTCATCGCTACGCCGCCAGCGAAATCGGCCTCGTCGCCCGAGTGACCGGCGAAGCAGCGATGAGCGGAGATCCCACCATCGTCGCTTTTTTTGCGGCGGCCGCCGCAGTGCCGGTCACACCGCCCGAAAGGGAAGTCCCTGCCGTACTGCCGGTCGACCGCCCGACCGGGACGCCTGTTTGCTGTCACTCGAGCGTCAGTTGTGGTTCCGGCGAGTCCTGCTTTACGCCCACGGTCCTACGAACTGCGCTACTGCGCGTCGAGTGGCGCCCTTCGGCAGCTTGGGAACAGTACCTCTATCGAGTCAGGTACGGCGACGGCTTCACCGAAGAAGCGTGGTCGCCGAACGCGACGGCGCACGAGTTCGGCACGGCACGCGACCGGTACTGCTACGCACTCGAATTGACGAGTCTCATCGACGGCAGTCACCTGGCATTCGACGAGGTTTGCCTCGCGCCCACCGTTACCGTTGGAGAAGTCCCCTCCGAGACGGTGGGTCAAACCTTGATTGGCTGCGACGCGCCGCCACCGGGGTACGAAGACCAATGGGTGGCCGTTCGATCGTCGAGCCAAGAAGCCGAAACGTCAGAAGCAGCAGGCTGTTCGATCGCAAACGCATCGTCCGCGCGGGGCCGCGGCTGGGTGGGCATCGAAGCTATCGCCGGACTCGCGGGCCTGCTACGGCGCAGACGATTCGAGGGCGCTGAGAAGGCGTGATAAGAGCGGGGAGTGTCCTCCCTCGGCCCGCTGGCGACGGTCCAGATGCGCCCCATCGGCGTGTTTCGCACGCCGTTCGCCGATCGCGTGAGCGCGCCGCGACAACCGCAAGCGTCGGAGGGCGCGCGTGGCACGATCGAGCTCTTGCCCGACCAAAATTTCGAGCACGCGCTCGAAGACCTCACGACGTTCAGCCACGTATGGGTGCTCTTCTGGTTCCACCTGAACGAGGGTTGGCGCCCCAAGGTGCTGCCGCCGCGCAGCGAGAAGCGGCGCGGCGTGTTCGCGACGCGTTCGCCGCATCGTCCGAACCCCATCGGGCTCTCGGTCGTCGAGCTCGAAGGCGTGTCGGGGCTCACGCTTTCGGTGCGCCACGTCGACGCCATCGACGGCACGCCCGTCCTCGACATCAAGCCTTACGTGCCGTACGCCGACATCGTCGGATCGGCCGCCACCGGCTGGCTCGATCCGCGCGATCCCAAGCCCGCATTCGACGTCGTCTGGTCGGACCTCGCGACCGAGCAGGCGTGCTGGCTGCGCGAAACCCACGCCGTCGACTTGGTTTCTCCCGCCACCCAGGTGCTCGCCCTGGGGCCGGCCCCTCATCCCTATCGCCGCATTCGCAAGCAGGGCGACGGCTTTCGCCTCGCCGTCAAAGATTGGCGTGTGGACTTTCGCGTGAGCGGCACCACCGTCGTCGTCGACGCCATCGTGACGGGCTATCGCGAACGCGATCTCGCGACGTCGCGCGATGCCGCGGTCGACATCCACCGCGCGTTCCTCTCCGTGTTCAGCTCGAATCTAGGCTAGCATCGAGGCACCATGGGTCTCGTCAGGGCATCACTCGGCCTGGCGGCTGTGCTCGTCGTTTCGACGGGCTGCGCCGAGTCATCGAAGGTCTCCGAACGCAAGGCGATGGCGCACGTCGAGCGACTCGCCAAGGTCGTCGATGACGACGTCGAAGAGGTGAGGCGCGGCTTGCCGCGAGGCGCCAAGGCGCTCGGGCAGATCTGGGAAGGTAACGCCGATCCGCGCGCCGATCTCGGCTCGGTGCGGCGCGCCCTCGACAAGGTGAGAAACGACGATCGCGATCTCGGCCTGGCCAAGAGCACGTTCTTCGCGCTCGCCGACGACAAGACCACCGTGCTCCGGAGCGATCAAGAGCCCGAACAGCTCGCGGGCAAGGCGCTCAACACGGCCTATCCGGCGCTCATCAAGGTCCTCGCAGGAGAGATCATCGAGACGCGCGGGTCGATGCCCGAAACCGCCGGCGCGCGTACGGGCGGCGACGAGCAATGGGTCGCCTCGGCGCCCGTGCGCGATGGGCAGGGCGTCGTGCGCGGGATGTACATCACCGGATGGTCGATGCGGCGCTTCGCGTACCACCTCGAAGAAACGTTGAAGCACGACCTCACGGCCGAGGCTCTCCGGGCGAGCGACTCGCGCGTCAAGCAACCGCTTGTTTACGTGTTCGTGTTTTCGGGCGCGAAGGTCTACGGCGCACCCGTGACGCCGCTCGTCAACGCCCAGGCGCTCGAAGGTCTCGACCTCGCAGCCAAGACCGACAACGGCGCCGTCTTTCACCAGCAACTCGAGATCACGGGTCGCGGCTACGGTTTGGCCGCCAGCCGCACGAGCAAGCTGGGCGACGCCACGGGCGTCGCCGTGCTGCGCTCGGAAATCTGAGGTGCGTCTACTGCGCTTTGCTCTGGTCTTCGGGCTTGGCCTTGCGCTGCAAGGCGTCTTCGAGCCCAACGCGAATGCGCTGGGACTTCTTGAGGTGGGCTTTCTTCAGTGGGGTCTTCAGCCAC
>DATEMX010000582.1:0-11587 GCA_035275365.1 Polyangiaceae bacterium
GCATCGGAGTGTTGTTTCTTTCGGGCGTTCTTGGAGGAACTCCGAGAAAACACGCACTCCGATGCTTTTATTTCCATTCCCCATCCGTCCAGAAAGGGTTTGTTTTCGACAACTTGCCGTTTCTGGATGAGAACTAGCTAATTCACCACCGGGGGAACGGGCGGTTGGTCGTCGCGGCGCACGCAGGAGGAGAGGTCGAACAGCAAGAACTCGAGCACCTTTTCTTGATTGGAGAGGTCACCGGGCATGCAGCTTCCGGGGTAGGCCCCACCGGGCGTGTCACCGGTGCTTTCCGACACGTGCATGTCGTTGAACACCGCGCGACCGCATTGCTGCTCTTCGGGCACACCGATGGGCGCGTTGAACGAGAGGAACTCCACCGTATGCTGCTCAGCAACATTCCCGACTCTGGTGTTTTCCAGGGAAATCCACTCGGTGGCCGCGGCTGGGTTGACGGAATCGATGTCGTCGCGCGCTTTTTGGATCTGGAGCGTGCCCGGGGTCATGGAGGCGCCCACGGTGACGAGCCATTCGCTCAGCGCCTTGCCCTTGGGGAACGAGACGTTGACGGTTGCATCGATGGGGTCGATGGGGTTGGGACCATGTTGCCAGTTTCCGATGGTTGGAACCGGCTGCGGTCCCCCGGAAAACCAAATGTGATGCCAGTGCGAAGCAAAGACGCGACCACCCAGCGACTCGTAATCGTACAGCGCCTGCCGTGCGGTCATGGGCTTGGTCTCCTCGTAGATCTCTCCTTCGCACGAGAGGATCACCATGTCGTATTTCTTGAGCGCATTGACGTCGTTCCACAGCGTCGTAGCATCGGTGAGGACTGTGGATCCTCCCGTGGCATCGAAGGCGCCGGTGGCGGTCTGTGGCGGGTTGTCGTGCCCTTTGAAAAGGTGAATACGCCCGTTGCCGCTTGCGTTGGTGAACTCCTTGGGATCGATCCCCATGCGTAGCGGTAAGCATTCCATAGAGTCGGCGCCGCCCGTCGTAATGGCAATGAGCGGAATATTCCCCTCTGCCTTATTTCTTGGCAGACGCGTCAACTCTTTGTCGGCGATGGCCGTTTCCACACAGCGCGGCACGTTGGCAATCTCGAGCTGCCTTCGCCATTTGCCGACTTGAACTACGAGCGGAATTTTCGCGCCGATCGGCGCGTCGTCGATGACGAAATGCCCCTTCGTGTCGGTGAGGGCAGAGGCCGCGGCGTTGATGGCGCTCGTGCTGCAGCGGTCGCAAGTGGCGCCCGGGGTGAACGGCGCGACGGGGCCGTTTGGTACGTAGACAATGACGTTGTAGAGCGGAACCTTGCCGGCGGGATCGTAGACGTAGCCCGAGATGGTGGTTCGCGTGGCGCCTTCGCAGGGCTTTTGCTTGCACGGCCCCGCGGTGCAACCTGCGCGCTCGCACCCGAGCCCAACGCAGGCGCGCGGCGGTCCGGCGTCGGCGATCGCGTATCCTCCCGTGCCGAGATTGAGGCTGCCGCCCACCGTCGTTCGCCCCGTGCCGGTGCTCGAGGTAGAGCTCTGCCCGCTCCCTCCCGCGCCGCTCGCCGCCTCATTCGGATTGAACTCGGTATGCCCGGCGTTGCCGCAGTTGCCGAGAAACGACGCTGCAGAGCCCATCATCAAGAGATAAGCCGCCCCGGTGCTGAGCTTCATGCTGCCTCCGCGCATTGATTGGCGCCGCCGATTTCGAAGCGACGACAGTAGTAAGCAAATGAAATGCGCACGCGCGCTTCGCTTGCCGATGTGTACGTTCTTACACTCGCGCCCGCGTGCAAGTCAATGTGGGCCACTTCGGAGATCTCCGAAAAATCAGGGGTGAGAGAGAGCTTCCTAACTCGAAATAGATCATGAAAACGCTTCCCGGCGCAGCGACAACGAGCTGACGCCCTTGGCGCTCGCCGGGACGACGCGCTCGCTGGCCCAGCACGCCAAACATGTGTTCGTTGTCGATAAGTCACCGGATGGTTGTTCACTGAGCGTGGGGCATCGATCGAAATCGCTTTCTAGCGACCGTTCAGCTTCGCCCCGGCAATACTTTTCCAATGAGCTGCCAATGAGCGACCGCTGCACATGCGGCGTCCAGGACGGTGTTTATTGAAGCGATTGCGAGCGTCTCCCGATGAAAAATGAATTCTCACGAGATTTATGCGGCACAACGCGAGCAATTTCGTTTTGCGATTTGAGGTCTTGATTCGAAGATGGTAGGGCGGATCCATTGAAAGTCCTCGGCGCCACTTACTGCATGTTCTTGGCGATGCTCGTCCCCTCGACGGGGGCTCGCGTCGTCGTCGCTGCTCCCCGCGCAACCGCTGCGTCGTCAGGCGCCTCGGCGAAGGCCGCTCCAAAACCTTCGACCAAATCGCCCCCGATAGCGACCTCCAAGGCAGCGCCGAGCGCGACCTCGAAAGTCGCGCCGAGTGCCGCCTCGAATCCAAAGGCTGTTACGAAAGCGAGCCCGAAGCCGGCCAACGTGCCCCTCACGCATCTTCCACCCGAAGAGCAGGCGACGCTGACGCCGGTACCCATTTGGGTCGAGGCCCCCGACGAATCGGTTGCCAAGGTCGTCGTCAGCTACAAGGCGTTCGGCAACAAAGGCTGGACCGATCTACCGCTCGTCAAAGGGCCGAAGGGATGGGGCGCCGAGGTCCCGTGCAACGACGTCGGCACCGTCGTCGGGTGGCTTCGCTACTATGTAACGGCGTATGACGCGCAGGGGACGGCGATTGGCTCCTCGGCGTCGCAACAGAAGCCCCATCGCGTGCGCATTCGGCGGACCATCAAGGGGGAGCCGCTGCACCTGCCCGACCAGCCTCCGCCCTCGCGGTGCGCCGACACGGCCGACTGCCCGCCGGAATTTCCCGGTTGCCGCGCGCTCGAGGCTGGCGAGAGCGTGTGCAGCGCCGACGATGACTGCGACGAGGGCATGGTTTGCAACGCACAGAAGTGTGAATCGCCAGCCAGCAAACAGCAGAAGAAGAACTGGATTGTCATCGGCGCCCGGCAGAACGTCATCTTCTTCAGCGAAAGCAACTACTGCACGCCGCTCAATCAGGCGGTCGGTAACTTCTCGTGCTTGCGCCAGAGCGACGGTGCTCCTTACCACGGCAGTCCGCTGCCCGAGGAGGTCCACTCCTTTTTTGGGCCCGCGACTACCGCCATTTTCGTGGGCTACGATCGCTTCGTCGCCAAGCACTTCACGGTCGGTGTGCGGGGCGGCTACGTTTTCCGCGGCCTCGCCCCCGAGCTGGAGAACCGATCGCGCACGCTGCCGATCTTGGCCGAAGCTCGGGGTGCTTGGTGGATTGGTGTGGAGGGCGCCGTGCGGCCCATGCTCTTCGTGGCGGGTGGCTATGCGCCGACCGACATCAAATTCCGCGACATCGTGTACGAGAACACGGCGATGGCTACGGCGCAGCCCGACAACCCTCCCTCGCAGACGCTCGATGTCTGGTCGTCCTATGGGCCGTGGTTCGCCGGTGCAGGCGCGGGCGCCATGTTCGCAACGTCGAGCGCGGCCGGGGTCATCGTCGAAGTCGAAGTCGCGAGAACGTTTCCCATCCAGTCGACGATCGTAGCCCCGTCGCTAGCGTTCGCTGTCGGGTTCTGACGATCGCGATCGGTTGCCGGTCGTGAAATCCGAACCTGACGAAGGCCGGTCATCCCGGCCTTCGTCGTGAGGTCTGAAACTCAGGCGTCGTGTCGACGCGAGCGACGACGCGACGCAAAGAGCCCCGCGAGGCCGAGGCCGAGCGCGATGGGGGCCGTAGCGCGTCCGCTCGTGCTCGGCGCCGCGATTTTGCAAGTGCATCCGCCTTCGTCGCCGCCGCCAGGACCGCCTGTCGGATTGCGAGTTCCTGCGGCGTTGCCTCCTGCCGTTGAGCCGCCCACGCCGTTGGCCGTGCCGGCAGCGCCGTCGGCGACGATGCCTGAGCCGCCCGTTCCGCCTCCGGCTCCGACGCTCGACCCTGTCTCCGCCATGGCGTCGCGCCGCCCTGTATCCGGGCCTGCGTCGAGCTTGGATCCGCCCGCCCCGCCGCCGTCGGGCAGCGTCACGACGGGGCCGTTGCACGTCGCCGGCCCGGAGCCTACCAGCACCGTATTCTTGCCGTCGAGACACACCGTCGGTCCAGCGTTATCCGCGGGGTTGTCGACCTTGACGTCGATGACGGCCTTCTCGCCGTCCATCGCCGTGACCGCGATGGTGACCCCGCCGGCGGGATCGGAGAACGACTTGACGCCGCCCAGCGTCAGACCTTGCACGTCGGTGCTGTTACCGACGTTGATGATCCACGTCTCGGAGCCGCGCGGGTTGACCTGATTGGGCAGGATGGGATTGGGCGCGACGTGAACGAGCACTTGGGCCGTCATCGGCTTCGTATTGCCGGTGGTGCCGTCGAAACCCACGGGCGTGCGGTACTCGAGGAAGTAGCTGGTGAGGTCGCGGTTTCGATAGCGACGCACCTTGCCGCCCGGGAACGGGACTTGAATCGCCTGCACGCCGTCGCAGGGCTTCTCGGTCGGGTAGAGATTGAAGGTGCCGCTCTGGGTGACCTTGATGGCGTTACACCCGCCCCACCACTTTTGATAGAGCTTCTGCCATGCGTTCATGTGGCGGCAGCCACCGCCCATGGTGTCGAAGCGGTCGCCGTATTCGCTGTGCTTGCAGCTTGCCGGATCGTCCAAGAAGGCTCGGCCCGTGCCGCAGTCCATCGACGCCGAGTGGAGCCCGCCGTAGTTGTGACCGGGTTCTTGTACCGCCGCGACGCAGCCGAGGGTGTTGTTGTACCAAGTGACGCGGGCTGGCTTGTCTGACGTCCCGACCTCGCCGAGCCCGGCCCACCCGCAACCTTTGGCATTGGGGGTCATGACGAGGCCCCACTGATCGCATTTCTCGTCGGGGAACATTCCGCGCACGGCGTTGGCCATCGGCCCGAAGCTGCAACCGCTCGCCATCTGGTAGTTGACCGTGCCGACCACCTTGCCGCTGAGGCTGTCTTGTCCGTAGGAGTTCTCCTGGTAGTAGGCGTTGACCGAGCGCGGACCGCTGTAAAAGACTTGGTCGGCGTTCGTCTCCGTGACGCAGTTCGTGCCGTTGTTGGCGCACGTCGTGGGGACGGTGGCGCCGTTCAACCCGACGATCACGGTGCAGAACTTCTTGGGCACGCTGGCCTCGGCACCAATCAGTGCGGCCCGCTGCGAAGCGACGCCCACGGGCTCGGGTTGGAACTTGGGCATCTTGTACTTCGAGACGTTGATCGAATCGGCCTTTTCGCTGCCCCAGACGCGCAAGCGGGAGCCCGGCGCGATCTCGGGTTCGACCTGAAAGTAGAGGCGGCGTTCGGTGCCGTCTTCACGGCGCAAGAAGTGCTGCGTCTCGGTCGTGCCGTCTTCGTAGTCGGCGATGTACGAGACGAACTCGCCGGCGATGGCGCCCGGCTCGTCGTCTTCGAGGGCTTGTTCGAAACCCGCTCCCGGCTCGCTGCTGGAGCACGCTGCAAGGGCGACGAGGCTCGACGCGAGGAGGCTTTGCCAGGATGCACGGCGGTTGAAAGCGATCATGTGGTTTTCTCGTTTCGTTGCGGGCGTGAAATGGGGCCGGTATCCGAACCGCCCACGGAGAGAGCAGGTTCTCCGACCAACGTTACCTATCCGTCGCTCAATAGGTCATGAAACCACCTATTTCGCGCCACGTTGTCATTGTGCGAAGTCAGTGGAATTTCGATATTTTATCACGAATAGGCGCTTTGCTGATCGCTCTTCGAAAGATCTTTGCGCGCGCCGCTCCTTGACGGCGCTCGTCCTCGTGAGTTGGGATGCGCGCCGCCGTAACCAACATAGTTGTCAAGCGTAGTTGCCAAGCTGCCTTCGTAGAGGTCAGAAAATTTGCCGCGAGAAAAAGCGCAGAATGAAAATGGTATTGGCGCGCGATCGCGATGATAAGCTCGGCGTATGAGGGTGATGTCGAGGTTCGCGTTTTCGCTTTTCACGCTGCTTTCGGTCGCGTTCGCCGGCGAACGCGAGTCGCTCGCCAACGGGCGATTTCCGCGTGCACAGCGGCTCATCGAAAGCCCGACCGACGCCAATCGGCTCACGATTGCGGCCACCTACGGGCTGCTCACGACGAGCGACCGCGGCAAGACCTGGTACCACGTTTGCGAAACGGCATTCTCGTTCAACGACATGTACACGGGCGATCCGCTGCTCGGGCTCACGAACGACGAGTCGCTGCTTCTCAGCGCCGAATCGACCATCTCCGTCTCGCACGATCGAGGCTGCCAGTGGACGAGCACCTTCGGCAGCGCCGAGCAAAGCGTCATCGATTTTTCGCAAGCGTCGTCGAATCGCAACGACGTCGTGGCGGTCGTGGCCACCTATCAGAACAACACCACGGTGAATCGCCTGCAAGAATCGACCGACGGCGGCGCAACCTGGAAGGCGATTGGAGCGGCGCTCCCTGTGCGGCAGGTCTATACGGTCGATCTCGATCCCAAGGACCCCACGCACATCTATGCTACCGGCCTCGACGCGAGCGAGATGGGCGTGTTTCTCACGTCGGTCGATCGCGGCGGTAATTGGACGAGCAAGCCCATCCCCAACACCAACACCGACGATGTCCCCTACATCGCCGCGGTGCATCCAGGCGACTCGAAAAAAATCTTTGTGCGCACCGACGCGTGGACCAACCGTGACGTCGTCGATACGGGCAACGACGCCCTGCTCTACACCGAAGACGGCGGGGCGACGTGGAAGGAGGTCCTTCGGCACGGGGCGAAGCTCTTTGGGTTCGCGCTCTCTCCCGACGGTAAAACGGTCGTCGCGGGCTACGGTGATCCCGGCGTTGCGGCTCAGGCGATCGACCCCACGGTCACCGGCGTGTACCGCGCGCCGCTCGCCGCTCTCTCGGCGCAAGACGCACCCTTCGAGCGTGTCTACAGCGGCTCGGTGACCTGCCTTACGTGGACCCAAAACGGCGTCTACATGTGCACGGGTGGCGTTGACAGCCAATTCGATCTCGCCCTCGTGACGAACGACGACTTCGTGTCGTGCGTGACGCCCTTGCTCAAGCTGGCCGACGTCGCGGGCGTTCCGCCCAACTGCGCGGGCCGAGCGGTGAGCACGTGCGACTGGAAGGTCGATTGTGCTGCGATCGGCGCGTGCGACGGCGGCGCGCCGCCCGAACAGCCGCTCATGAACGCGAGCTGTAGCGTTCCCGATGCGGGCGCGGGTTTGGTCGACGCGCCGTCGGGCTCGGCGGGGTCGACGACGTCGTCGGGCGCAGGCGGAACGACGTCGTCGGGGCAGGGCGGCAGTGCGCTCTCGACCGACGACACCAGGAGCGGGTGCGGTTGCCGCGTGACGCGCGCGGGCGGCTCGGCGTCCGCCTTGCTCTCGCTCGTCGTGTTCGGCGTGGCGACTTCTTGGCGATTGGTCTTCGGCCGGGGGCGGCGTCGTCGCGTCCGTTCGATTTGGGAGCGACCTTCACTCTAAGCCATGCGCCGCGCCAGGCTCCGCCCCTGCCCGTTCGGGCGAGAGCAAATCGCGACGTGGTGGGAGCCACGGCGGAACGAACTGCGGGCAAGCCGCGGCCTTTGCCGGTAGGCGCAGATCGGCGAAATCGAGTCCCGGCTTGCGGTCGTAGCGAAGGTCACCCACGATCGCTCCCTCGTTGGTGTGAACGAAATAGGGAACGCGAGCGAAGCGCATGAAGGTGGCCGCTTCACAGTTGTCTTCGGCGAGCGCGACGAGCTCGCGGCGCCGCGCGGTGAACTCGCCGCGCGGCGCGACGTCGGCGGTGGTGGGCGCATCGAAGTGGACGAACGGCGCCGTCGGCTCTTCGCCGGGATCGACGGGACACGCGCCCGCGCGGCGCCAACTTGGGAGCGTGGAGACGAGGGCTCGCCGGACGACGTAGTCGGCGCCGCGCGTTCCCACCGCAAGCAGGCTCCAACAAAACGGATTGGCGGGCGTGGGCGTCGTCACCAGGCCGACCACGTTCATGCCGGAGACGACGGCCGATCTCCGCAGTGTGGAGCGCGCTGCCCGCGACGACGCGAACAGCATGACGGCGACCGCCAACGAGCTGGCGATACCGTGGACGACGCGCGTGCGCGGCGGCAGGCGCCAAGCATTGGCGCACGCCACGACGGCGAGCGCGGTGACGAGGATCGCCGAGTCGCGCAGCACGAACGAAAGCGCCCAGCAGGCGCCCACTCCGGCGGCCAAGACGAGGGCGAAGGCAACCCGCGTGACCTTTCGTTCTGCCGAAAAAACGAGGGCCGGCAGACCGACCGCCCAGAAAAGCGGCTCGACGATGAAGACGGCGTCGCCGTAGAGCCAGCCATCGTTGAGCGGCCAGAAGGGATGCACCCCATAGTTGTTGGTGAAGTCCATGGCGATGTGCACGAGCGGCCCGAGCAAGCAGAGCCCCGCCAAAAGCGCACGATCGGCGCGCGCCGCCGAGGGATTGCGCCTTCGCAAGACGATGGCGACCACCGTCCACGCGAGCAGCCCCATCGCGAGTGCAGCGGGCAACGTGTGACTGTGCCCTCGGTGATGAAGAAGGTAGCCGAGGGGGCGGGGCGTGATGCCGCTCCAGAGAAAATCCGTGTCGGGGACGTTGTTGACCACCGCCGATGCGACGTACGCGGTGCTCCGAAATGTGGAGCCGGCCTTGCGCCCGCGGAGCTGCACAGCGGCTTCCGCCAAGAGGAGGCCCGCCAACGTATGCGTCAAGTTGTCCAATCGCGCGGCGCGTAGCCTATCATCGGTCATACTGTCGCGTGTGGACACTTCAGGCGGCGTTTGGGGGAACGAACACTTCGAACTTTCGTCCACGTCAATCCTCGAAACTGTCGCCGTTGTTCTACTGAGCGGAATACTGAGCGGACCGAAGTACGTTCATGCGTCCGCCTCGAGCTCGGCTGGCCCTGCCAAGGGGCATCGGGTATCGTGGTTGTGAATTCGCCACGGAGGCACCAATGCGGGGTAACTTGTCTTCTCGAGTCCGAATGGGTCGTTTTCTCGCGCGGATAGCGCCCTTGGTGGCCGGGGGAGTTTCGGGTTCGACCGCGTCGGCCGCGACGCTGACGGGCGCCGCGCAGACCGACCTTCAGGTCGCGCCGCTCATCAGCGGGCTCTCGCAACCGACCGACATCGCCGTGACGGCCGACGGGCGCGCCGTCATCCCGCAGCGCCGAGGTCAAGTCATCGTCTTCACGGCCGCCAAGCAGAAAGTGGACGCCGGCACCATCACCGTCAACATCAACAACGACGAGCAGGGTTTGCTCGGCGTCGTGTTGGATCCGGATTTCGCGACCAATCACTTCGTCTACTTTTTTGCCGACGTCGGCGCCAACGACAGCAAGCATCAGGTCCTTCGCTACGTCCTCGGCGACGACAACAAGATCGTGACCCGTACCGTCATCATGGGCGACGGCGCTCCGACCCCCGGCGTCCTAGGCGACGCCAATCACAACGGCGGCACCATTCAGATCCTCAACGGGTTTCTCTTCGTCAGCATTGGCGACACCGGCAAGAACGCC
This sequence comes from Polyangiaceae bacterium, assembly GCA_035275365.1. GTDB lineage: Bacteria > Myxococcota_A > Polyangia > Polyangiales > Polyangiaceae > DASWDH01. The sequence goes on from DATEMX010000582.1 coordinate 9,557, forward strand.
CCCGTCCCCACCAACCGGTTCGCGAGCTGCCTCAACCGGCCCAACGGCAAGATCCTGCGCCTGAAGCTCGACGGCACCATCCCCGACGACAACCCGCTCAGCAAGCTCGATATGGTCACGGGTTGCACGAACTACACTGAGCCTCTTACGATGCAGCCGCCCGACAAGCGCATCTACGCTTGGGGTCTTCGCAACCCGTTCCGCTTTTGGGCCGATCCCAAGACAGGTCACCTCTGGATCGGTGACGTCGGCGAGGTAATGTCCGAAGAGATCTCGATCCACACCCAGGGCACCGCCGGCCAGCATTTCGGCTACCCGTTCGAAGAGGGATCGGTCATGCACAATCAGAGCTTCGCGCCCGCGGGTAAGTGTCAAGGAATGACGCCGGCCGTCGCGTGCACGCCGCCGCTTCACGCCTACCCGCACGTGGGCGGCAAGAATTGCGTCATCGGCGGCGTCATCACCGACGCGTGCGGATGGTCCGATGCATGGAAAAAACGCTATATCTTCGGCGATCACGGCACCGGCGACGCTTGGACGCTCGAGGTGAATGCGGACCGTTCGGGCGCGGGGTCCGCATCGACCCCGTTCGGCAAATTCAGCCCCATGTCGGCCTTCCGCATGGGCCCCGACAACGCGCTCTACGTCGTCGAAGTCGACGCCGGCGCGGTGCAGAAGGTCACGCCGAAGACGCCCACCGCGGGCTGCATGACCGATGCGGGCGTCGTGATCTCGCCCGATAGCGGCGGCGGGAGACCCGACGCTTCGCTTGGCACTGGTGGCAATAGCAGTACGGGTGGCGGAGCCAGCGGGGTGGGCGGTTCGAACAGCTCTGGTAGCGGCGAGACGGGCACGGGTGGCACCACCAGCGGACCGGGCGCTACGGCAACCGGGACCAGCTCGGGGGCCGGCGGAAGCACGGGGGCCAATCCCGGTTCTTCCGACGGCGGCGGCTGCGGCTGCCGCAGCGTCGCGAGCGGCAAGGCCGGCCTCGGGGCGGGCCTTGCCATTGTAGGATTTCTGAGCGCCAGGCTGCTGCGCCGGCGCCGGCGCGATCGAACTTCGTGAGGTAAGCGACGTGATTCTACGATCTGGGAGCGTCCGAGCGGCGCTCGGCGCGTGGTTGTTTCTTTTTTCAGGCGTCTCAGCGTGTAGCAGCGAAGAACCAGGCGGGCCCCCGTCCCAAGCGGACGCCGGCACTCCGATCGAGCCAAAGAACGACGCCGCACCATCGACGGAAAGCGGAGCCCTCGCCGACGACGGCCCTGCCGCCGCCAAGGACACGGGTCCTGTTGGCGCAGAAGGGTGCACGATTCCCGCAACCGAAGACGATCAGCCAACGCTGCTCAGCAAGACGGGCTGCGTCGAACCCACCGACCCGACGAAGGTGGCGGCGTCGCTCATTGCCTACGACGTGAGCAGCCCGCTCTGGTCCGACGGCGCGTCGAAAGAGCGCTACGTGTATTTGCCGCCCGGCAAAAAAATCCACGTGAAGGACCACATGGGCGGCACCCCGGAAGACGAAGGGCACTGGGAGTTCCCGGTGGGTACGGTGCTCGTCAAGTCGTTCAGCATCGGCGGCAAGCGCGTCGAAACGCGCTTGCTCATGCGCAAAGACGACATCGACTGGCTCGGTTTCAGCTACGAATGGAACGACGCCGGCACCGACGCGACGCTCGTATCGACCGAGTTCAAAGAGAAAATGGTGGGCACGCAGACCTGGCACTACCCGAGCCGCGCCGAATGCTTGCAATGCCACACGACCGAGGGAGGTCGATCGCTCGGCCCCTCGACGCCGCAGATGAACATCGACTTTGCCTACGCGACGGGCATGAAGAACCAGGTGCAGGCGTTCGCGGACAAGGGCCTCTTCGACGTGCCGCCCAAGATGATCGCCGCATACCCCAAACCGAGCGACGACGGCGATCTCACGGCGCGTGCCCGTTCGTACATGCACGTCAACTGCGCGATCTGCCATCGCCCTGGCGGAGCCTTGAGCGATATCGATCTGCGCTTCACGTCTTCGTTCAA
>DATEMX010000583.1:0-4144 GCA_035275365.1 Polyangiaceae bacterium
CCTACCGGTCCTACCTCTCTCGCGGTGGCCGGGCGGCCGATGTGGGCGATCGGCTGCTGCCACGCGCCGAGCTGGCCGTCGCGGTCAAGCTCGGAAACGTCGAGGCCATCGAGAAGTACGTCGCCGAGCACCCCAACTCACACATCAAAGATGAAGTCTCCGCGGCGCTTCGCCAGGCCATGCTGGTAGAGCTCGAGGCAAAAAAGCGCGCGGGCACCGTGAGCGCGCTCTCCGAGTTCTCCAAAAAGCACCCCAACAACCTCGTCGATCCCGAGCTTCGCCAAGCCGTGCACGCCGTCTACCAGGGTGCATTTGCGACCTACAAGAAGGAGTCGGGAGTAAAAGACCCCGCGGTCGTCCAGTTCGTGGAGAAGCTCCTCGCGTTCGCCGAACGGGCGGGCCCCAAAGTCGTCGTGCGCTTTCGTCGCAAGGCGTCGAAGTCGATCGACCTCGCCGACACGCAAGTCAAAAAGAGCCCCTATTTCATGGGAGCTGCGTCGTTGCCGTCGCTCTATTTCGACGACGCGCACGCGAGGCCGAGAGAGACGAACACGGCCAAGACGATCTCGGATCGATTCGGCAACGCTTTTCCCGCCGATATCGTCTCGTTCGAGCTCGGCGCTCCGTTGACCGATTCCGAGGCGCCGCTGCCGGTGCCCACCTTGCCCACGCTCTTCATCGAGCACACTGCCGAGGTGTCGGGCGCCTCGTACCTCAGCGCGAATCCACGCGGCGTGTTCGTTGGCCTCGGCTTGTTGTTCGAGGTGACCTTCCGTTTGCCGGACGAAACCAAACCGCTCAAGTTCAGGCTTTCGGCGTGGCGCCCTCCCGACACGACGCTACCGCGCGCCGACAACACCTGGGAGGGCGCCGTCTACGAGGCGATGGCCACCGAAGGGTACGCGCACTTCGCGCAGCGGTACTTGGCGACATTCTTTTTGAAACGGGAAGCCAAGGTTTCGGACTAAATCAGTGTTCGCGATTCGCGAACACCCTCCGCATCGAGCGAAGCGATCCGCGTGGGGTGGGGCCCCGAAAAACGACGCTTTTGCACTTCGCTTCGCTCCGTAGGCCTCCGTGGACTCCGTCCAGCGGGCTGGACTCCGTCCACTCCGGCACGGGGCGGGGCGGCGGGTGCCGCCCCGAAGAATCGACAAGCTAAATGACCGAGAATCATGCTCGGTCATTTAGCTTAGGGAACGCAGACCTTGCGATTTTCGGAGCCGCCGCCCGTCGAGCGGCACGAGAAGCCCACGTGGGCGAACGTGCCGCAGAACGCCGCGTCGCCGGCCACACCCGAGGCTGTGACGTCGGCCTTCTCGCAACTGAGAAAGCAGAACTTCATGCCCGTCGATTCGAACGGCGCGCATACCTGGGGGTGCGCCGTCTTGCACTCGCCTGGGAGCGCACAACAATCGGTGTCGGCGGCGCAAACATGGGTGCAGTACCCGCCTGCAACGCGATCCATGCAAACAGCGGCGCCGCCCATCAGCGTGGCGCCGTCGACACCCGGGTAGCAGTCCGTCGCCACCGCGCACGCGCTCCCGGTGGTCTCCGCGGCGGGAGGCGGCGGGTCGCTGCCACATGCGAGAGGCAGTGTTACCACCATGGCAAGCATCGCGAGGCTCGGCGTCATCAATCGAGGTCTCATGGTCACCCTGCGGCGCCAGCATCGACCGCCGGAGCGGCGCATCGAGCCAACGACACCATCGACGATAGCAATCTCGGCAAACTCTATCGACTGGTCGCGCGTCTGGCCAATGGTCATGGAGCGGCACGAGCATTGCTCATCAGATACGTCGTCAACCGAGCCGTACTACACCGAGCCACTACGAGAATACACGCATGAACAGCACCTTTCCTTCGTCCCATTTTTCGCCCGTACACGCGATCGACGCGACTTACCATGGCGCATCTTCGTCCAAGGCTTCGGAACCCGTCGACATCTCTCTCGGCGTTCGCACCGGCGAATGGTTTGCCGTAGGAGACGCGAGCGAACATCCCGCTCCGCCTTCGATCGCCCCCGGCCCGCTCTCGGAGGCGCCCCAGCCGCCGCGCGCGCGCCGCGTCTTGGTGCGGGTGGTCGGTTGTCTGGCCATCGCTGGTACCCTCGCGTGCCTCGTTCGGGTGGCGACACATGCTCCTGCGCGCCAGGCGATCCTACAGTGGGGCTCCTTCGGCCAGGGCGCCCGTCTGCACGCTATCGGGGGCGGCGCCGCCCAGAAGCAAGCATTTCGCTGACGCCCGAGCTTCGCTGAAAACCACCGCTTCGACCCACCGCGGTAACCGCGCGTGGCGTACGTGAGCGCGGCCAAGTTGTCGTCATCAACCAAAATGGAGAGAACGATGAGATCAATTGCGCGAACCTATTTTTTCTTGGGCACCTGTGTCGTCATGGCGAGCTTCGCGGCCATCCAGTGTGGTGGCGACGGCGAAACCACTCCCCCGGGAACGAGCACTGGCGCCGCCGGAAGCGCAGGCAGCGCGACGACGACCGGCGCCGGAGAAAACACAGGCGGCGCCAACGCAGGCGGCTCCAGCACGGGCGGCGCCAACACGGGCGGCACCAACACGAGCGGCACCAACGCAGGCGGCGCCAACACGGACGGTAGTGCGACCGGCGGTGCTGCGGGAATCAAGAGCGACTCGGGTGGCCCTGCTGACTCGGCCATCGTCGAAGCCGGATCGTGCCCGGCATCACCGCCCGCCGAGGACACGCCGTGCGCGGCCAGGCAAATCTGCCACTACGCTATGCGCGACTGCGCTTGCAGCAAAAAGGCCGACGTCGACGCGGCCCGCGGCTGGGTCTGCGAAGCCTTCGAGGCGGGGGCGCCGGTCGACTCGGGCGCGTGTTCGTCGGCGCCGGTCGACGGTAAAGATTGCAGCGTCAAGGGCGAGCGGTGCCACGTCGGTGACGCGGGCGAACGCTGCATCTGCGTGAAAAACACGTGGAACTGCCCGTGAATCATTGGCCGCGGCCTTGGCCTTCGTAACGAGTTGCCGCGTCTTCGCGGTTGGGACATGGTGAATCCCCGCTGCAAACGACGCGGCAGCACCGGGCGAATGCGCGATCATCCAGGCCACTCCGAATCTCGCACGGGTTTCATGTTGGCCCTCGTGGCCGCGCTCGCCTTTGGCGTCACGGCGCCGCTCGTGCAGAGGTTCGCGTCCAACGCCGGACCCTTCGCCGTCTCGGCCCTGCTCTACTTCGGCGCGGCGTGCGTTGCCGCGTTCACCCAGGCGAGACGGGGCAGGGAAGCAAAACTGCGCCTCCGTCACGTGCCCATACTCGTCGGCATGGCGCTGGCAGGGGCCGTCGCCGCGCCGGCCCTGCTCGCGTGGGGCCTCGCGCGAACGAGCGGCGTGAGCGCCGGCCTCGGTCTCAATTTCGAGGCCGTCTTCACGGCGCTCTTTGGGTATCTCCTCTTGCGCGAAACGATTGGCCGCCGCGCGCTCGCTGCGCTCGTGCTGATGACGGCGGGAGGCGCGCTTCTCGTGGTTGGCCGAGCGCGCGAAGGTGCCTCGGAGCTCTTTGGGCTGGCCGCCATCATGGGCGGCACCGCTGGTTGGGGCCTCGACAACGCCCTATCGAACCGACTAGCGGAGGTCGACCCGGGGCAAGTGGTCGTCACCAAGGCGTCCCTCGGGACCGCCGTTTCCCTCGTTCTGATGGCGCTCACCGGTCAAGATTGGCCGAGCACCAGCGCCGCGTTCGGGCTCTTCGCCGTCGGGGCCACCGGCTACGGCCTCAGTCTTCGCCTCTATTTGATGGCGCAGCGCCGCGTGGGTGCAGCTCGCACGGCGTCGCTCTTCGCAACGGCGCCCTTTATCGCCGCCGCCGTTGCCGCGTTCGCCGGCGAGCCTTGGGGCGGGGTCCCTACCGCTGCAGCGAGCGTGCTCATGGTCTTCGGTCTCGCGCTGCACCTCACTGAAGATCACCGCCATTTTCATCGGCACGAGCGCCTCGTGCACGATCACGCGCATCGCCACGCGGCGCCTTTTGCCTTGTCAGGGGAGGACCCGCATCACACCCACCGGCACGATCCGCCCTTCGTCGGCGAGCACGCCCACCCACATGAGCACGAGCCCACCGAGCACGAGCACCCGCACATGCCCGACGCTCACCACCTGCACCCGCACTAGT
>DATEMX010000584.1:0-4666 GCA_035275365.1 Polyangiaceae bacterium
CCAAGTCGGCGTTGGCGCCGACATAGGTCGTGCGCACGGTAACGGTGGCGCTCTCGAGCTTGGGATATTGGCGAACGTTGAGCGACCAAATCGCCTGGACCCCAGCGATGACGATGATGAGATTCACGACGATGGCCAGCACCGGCCGCTTGATGAAATTGTCGGTGAATTTCATGGCAGGCTCAGCGGTTCTGCGGGCGGGGAGCGAGCTCGGGCGCCACCTTCACGTCGTTGTTGATGGCCACCCCCGCGCCGTTGCGCAACTTGAAGGCACCTGCGCTCACGACCTCGTCCTTGGCTTTCACGCCGTCGAGAACGGCCACGAAATCACCGCGTGCCTCGCCGAGGCGCACGAACTGCTGCCGGGCCACCTTGGCGGGTTTGCCGTCGGCGCCGGCGACGGGCTTGCCCGAAGGATCTTTCTTGTCCTCCACGATGAACACCGAATCGCCGTACGAGGCGCGCACGACCGCCGACGACGGCACCGCTACGATGCTCCCCGTTTCGGGCAGCACGACCGAAACGTTCGCGAACATCCCGGGGCGGAGCTTTTCTTCCTTGTTGTTCACGGTGGCGCGCACCTTGAGGCTGCGCGTGGTGGCGTCGATGATCGAGCTCACGGCGTCGATGGTGCCGTTCGCCGTGTAGCCCGAGACGCTCTCGGTCGTCACCCGCACCGGCATGCCGGCGGAGATGGCCTCGACGCGCTGCTGCGGCAGCGAGAAATCGACGAACACCACATCCATCGCCTCGAGCTCGGTCACGGTGGTGCCCGGGTTCAAATATTGCCCCACGTTGACTTGGCGAATGCCTAAGCGCCCGTCGAACGGCGCGCGCATGATCTTGCGATCGATCTGGGCGCGGAGCGTGCCCACGTCGGCGCGCGTCGACTTCAACGTCGACTCGTCGGTGTCGAGCTGCGCCTTGGAGATGACGGCCCTTTCGGCGAGAACTCGCGTGCGTTCGGCGTTGACCGACGCGAGCTCCTGGCGGGCTTCGGTCGAGGCGAGCTGCGCGCGCTCGACTTTGCTGTCGAGCACCACCAACACCTGCCCGCGCTTGACGGCCATTCCCGATTCGAACTGAATCGCCGACACGATGCCGGGCACCTCGTTGCTGATCGTCACGCCCTTGGCCGACGTGATGGTACCGACGGCCGAAACGGTGCCTCCCCACCGCTGCTCTTCGGCGAACGCGGTGGCGACCGATTCGGGTGGGGGACCCGCCTTCTCCCATTTCTTACCCGCCGCGATGAGCGACGAGATTTGAGCGAATTTGACGGTGGCGAGCCCACCGACGAGGATCACGATTGCAAGCCCAGCGATGACGTAGCGCATGTTGAGAAGAGCTGTTTAGCTCGTGATCTGCGCTTGTGCTTGCAGATTTCGAAGCGGACAAGTGTCCGCCCGCGCTTCGACGTTCGGAAGGCAAACGTGTTTCGAAAACGTCGCGAAAGAAAACGCGCGGCGCGTCGGTCGAAAGGACGATTTTTTTCGCGACGCACGTCGCTTTCGTTCGTCCGGAGACGATGGGAGCTTGGTGCGCACTTCATTGGCGTCGCAGACGCCGCGATGCGGCGACACCGACTTGACGGACAAAGTGGGGCGCGGTTGCCCCGGGGGTACCCGGCTCCGCCCCGCCGCACGAGACGGGCTACGCCGTCACCGCTCGCCAAGCCCGAAGGCAGGGAGAGCACCGCCCATGTGGCGGCGTGAACGTGCGCACGACGGGCGCGCGTCTCAGCGCACGTCCCCCGGGGGGACGCTGCCGCAGTCGACGAAGGCGAGCGTCGAATCGATGCGAAAATGCGAGCCGGTCGAATGGCGCTCGGCATGAAAGAGCTCGAGCGGATAGACGCTGCCCTTTTCGATTCCGAGCTGGGCCGCTCGCTCGTCGAGGTTGATGGTTTCGGTAAGCTGGCCGTGCAGACCACCGAGATCGATGGCGAGCCGCCCGTTGATGAACACCCACAGGTCGTCGTCGCCCTTGAAGGTGAACGTTTCACCGCCGCCATACTTGAACTTGATATGGAGCTCCGTCGTGAATCCGTAGTTGTGCATGCCGTCGAACGTGGGCCAGGCGTCGTTCCATCCCGCGTCGTCGAGGGGCACGAAGTTCTCGCTCCGGAAGGTGACGACGTTGCCCATCGGCTGCATCTGGAAATAGATCAGGTAGGCGCGGTTGACGCCTTCGGTGTTGCGGTACCACTGATCGAAGGCGGCTTGACTGGTCGTTTGACGACCCGTGGGGCAAGCGGTGGTCTCTTCCTCGGAAGTGCATTGCGAGGCATAGACGGGCTTGCGGTCGGCACCGAGCGTCGCTCCGACCAGCCCTTTGATAGCTTCCTGACCGCCGAACGATTCGAAATCGGGGTGCTTGTCGGCCGACTTCGTCTCGAAGTCGCGAACGACGCCCACCAGCACGCCGCAGCCCTTGTCGCTGTTGAGCGTCACGCCCGCGTCGGCCAAGCCGCCCGAAATTTCGGCCCCTCGTTTGTAGCCACCGCTCTCGGTAGCGGTAAACCCCGTGAGGGGGATGTCAACGCCTGTCGACGCGTCGGGCGTGGACACGGGACCGACGTCGATGTGGTTGGCCCCTCCGACGCCGACGCGAACTTGACCGCCCGCGCCCCCAGCTCCGCTAGAGCTCGAACCTTGGCTCCCGGCAACACCGCCCGTCGTTCCAAGGCTCTCCGCTCCCGGATCGCGATTGACGCCGCCGCAGGCGGCCGCACCAATAGTTAGAACGAGTACTCCACCGAGCTTCGGAGATCGCATCGCGCACTCCTTTCGAAAAAGAAAAAAACAGGAGTCATGTTGCTCGATCGCCTCCAGCATGGAGCGACTCGCGCTTAGAATTCGATACCTAGCTTCCGGCGAAGGTGTCAAGTCCACTCGACCTCGGGAGTCGAGCCGGGACCCGGACCCCGACCTCGAGGGGGGGGGCCTGGTGGAGACGAGGAGGATCGAACTCCCGACCTTCGCATTGCGAACGCGACGCTCTCCCAGCTGAGCTACGTCCCCAGGGCGGGCGGACCATACCCCTTCTTGATGCGTTCGACAACGTCGTCGACGTCGAAAAATCACGGATCGGCCAACCAGACCAAGTAGTTGGGACGCGTCGAGCCTTCGCTGCCGCGGCGAGACTCCTAGCGATGGGCGCCCGCCGGATCGAGCTCGGCGATGAAGCATCGCTCTCGGATGGACCTCGGCGTCCCTCCTGCGTATGGCTTGGGCCGTGATGACGCCCGCGCCCCCTCCTTCGACCTATTTGGTGTTCAGTCAAGACTCCGCCGACGCTCCGCACGTCGACCGTCTCGCCGCTCATGCCGCGCGCTTCTTCGACGCGAAGATCGAACTCGTCGCCCGCGCCACCCCGACGTACCCCGAGACTCCGGCGAGAGTTCGCGTCCGACTCACGTGCACACGGCCACCGTTCGCGCGCGAGCTCTCGCTCACGGTTCGCGTGGCCACGCGCGGCGATCTCGCCGACGCTCGTGACGCCGAAGCGCGCGGACGTGCGGCAGGTATGGGCGCCCTCGCGGAGAGATGCCCGCGTGTGTGGGAAATCGCCGACGATGGCGGCGGCGAAGGATCGGCTGAGCAAGCACTGCTCACGATGTCGGCCATCTGCGCGTCGGTCGCGCTCGGACCGGTCTTGCCGCCCGATCACGGCACGCTCTTCGGCGTGCGCGGCGCCATCGAACGCCGCGAACGAGCCCCGGGCTGACCTATTCTCCCCCGTCGCATTCTCCCCCGTCACGCCAGCGTTCGCAGCGTCGAAGCACCGGCGCCACCATCACGCACGCGAGTCCTGGATCGCAATCGCCATCGGAGTCACAGACTCCTTGGCCGGTGCACTTGCTCGTGCAGCTCTCCATCAGGTAGACCGAATCTGCGAAGGCCGCGCACCGCACACGACACAGCGACACACGGCACGCTTCAAGATCGCCCGCTCGATCGCCACAAGCATTCAGCGTCGGAGCACGACCCTCGCGTCCGGCCGCGCGCGCAGCGTCCTCGCGCGTTCGACACGCGAGCACTAGCGCAAGCAACGCAACCGAAAACGACCGACAAGGCGAAACGATCTGCCCGAGCAGGACCACCTACCCCCAAGCGCTGACATCGATGCGACGAAATGACGACATTCGCGAAACGAGAATTCGAATTGTTTGATCCATTGTCACCGAGCCGAACACTTACCCCTGTATGAACCCGCAGAGCGTAAAAGCTGGGCGCACACTTAAAAGGCGCCACCATTTTTCATCGTCGCTGTCGCTCGTCTTGCTCGCCGCGGGATCGATCTGGATGGCAAGCTGCGTCGCCGACCCCGAAGGACCGAGCGGAGGCGCGACTACGGGCGGGCAAAGCGGCTACCAAGGTGAAGGGGGCAAAGGCCAGGTCGGAAATTCGACCGGCAGCGGGAACGGCGGCTCCACGTCGGCAGGCACCGGAGCCGGCGGCTCCGGCGGAGCCGCCGGGGGAGCCAGCGCAGGATCCGGCGGCACGAGCGGAAGCGGCGGGCAAGGCGGCGCTGCGGGCGCGAGCGGAGCGGGTGGAAGCGGCGGTGGCGGCGTCATCGACGCCGGCGCGCTCCCGAAGTTCAGCTTCTTCGTGACGAGTCTCGAAGCCATGCGCAGACTCTCGAAGAGCCAGAATGGCTTCGG
>DATEMX010000585.1:0-6883 GCA_035275365.1 Polyangiaceae bacterium
CAATCGCGCCATCGACGATGCGCGCTGGGGCCTCGCGACGATTCGCGCGGTCCGTTGGATCTACCGCGCGCTCACGGTGCTCGCGATCGTCGTCGTCTTCGTGCGTATGCGCCGCGGCGACCGCGAGCGCGACGGTGGACCAAAGGTGCGCGAGCGGGCGGCTGCGGCTCTGCCGGTCTTCTGCATCGTCGTGGCCTACGCGGGGTGCATGATGGTGCTGCTCCGCGTCGCGGGCCCCATGAGCGTCGGCGACCGCCACACGGCGGGCCTCGTCGTTCCGGCGATATTCGCGGCGATGGCGCTACCCACCGCGGCGCTCGATCCCTGGACGTTTCGAGGCTGGGCGCTCTTTCTCGTCGCGTCGAACATCAGCGGCACGGCGCTCACGCTCGCCGTGCCGCTGGCCAAGGACTGTGACTGCCGCCGCGTGGCTCGGACGATCGAATCGCTCGAAGCGAAAGAGGAACCGATCCTCGTCTTTCCGTCGGAGGATGCCATGCCCCTCGGCGTTTACTACCGCGGGATGAACCGTCTGGTGCCCGTGCCAAGGCCCGCCAGTCTCGAACATTGGGATCAAGCCACCTTCGTGCTCGACGACCCCGATGAAATCGCCGCGCTGCTCGACCAAGGCCGCCACGGTGCGCTTTGGGTCCACACGAACACGTACGGGACGGGTTGGGGCGGCGAAAAGCTCGAGCAATTCTTGGCGAGAGGCTACCGCCAAGACGAAACGCACTCCTTTTTCCACGGCGTCACGTTGCGTCACTTCGTCCGCGACGGGAGCGTCGCGCGCTGATCCGAAGACGACCGGTCCAAGGGTGACGACTAGGTAGAGCGCTCGTGGTCTCGGCGCCGAGGGGGCGCCAACCAAGGAGCATGTCCGCCCGCGTTTGCAATTCCGAGGAGCGATGCCCTGTTTGCGGGGCGGCCTCGCCGCCGCTCGCCTTCGTCAAGAAGGGCTACCCGCTTCACCGATGCGTGCTTTGCGAGGTCGTGTACTCCGCGCGCCCGCCCGAGGGCCGAGACATCGAAGATCTCTACTCGGCGAGCTATTTCACCGGAGGCGGAGCGGGTTATCCAGACTATCTCGCCGACGAGCGCACGCATCGAAGGCAAGCGCGTCAGTACCTAAGGCGGATCGATACCCTGGGCCTTTCCCCGGGTGCGGTGCTCGACGTGGGCTGCGCGGCCGGGTTCTTCTTGGACGAAGCGCGCCGCGCCGGTTGGCGCGCCGAGGGATGCGAGATCAGCGAGTATGCCCAGGAGCACGCGACGAGACGGCTCGGCCTCGACGTGAAGCGCGCGGGGTTCCTCGACGCGCAGTTTTCCGCGAGCCGGGAATCATTCGACGTCGTCACGATGTTCAACGTGCTCGAGCACATCCCCGATCCCGTTGCCGTCGCCGACAGGGCCTTCACCTTGCTGCGGCCAGGAGGCTACCTCGTGATCGAAACGTGGGATCCTCGCTCTTGGTTCGCGCGGCTCCTCGGTTCGTGGTGGCCTACCTACGCGCCGCCCACCGTTCTTTACTGCTACACGCGGCGCACGCTTTCGCGGGTCTTCGATCGCGACAAATGGTCGTTCGTCAGCTACCGCCCGGCCACCAAGTGGATTTCGCTCGATCACGGCCTCTCGCTGCTCGAGTACGAAGCGAATCGCACGCCGCTCTCGCCGCTCTTGCGCGGGCTTCGCCGCTCGTTCGTGAGCCGCATCGACGTGCCGTATTGCCTCGGCGATCTGGCCCTCGGCATTTTTCGCAGGCCGCCCGCGCTGGCGCTTTCGACGGCGCTAGCTGCGGACGAAAGGTTAGCCGCGGACGATCGAGAAGATGACCGCGTCGTGCATGGCGCCGCGCAATAGCAGGCGACTACGCGCCACCCCCTCGCGAAAGGCGCCGACCTTCTCGGCCACACGCCGGCTCGCGGCGTTGTCGATCGCGGTCACGATTTCGAGGCGAGCGAGAGCGGTATGCTCGAACGCCCAGTCCGCCAAGAGGCGGGTGGCGGTCGTGGCCGCGCCGCGCCGTGTCGCGTCGGTGCGGATCCAATAGCCGAGATTGGCGCGCCGATTGGCGGTGTCGATGCCGCTCGGGCCGCACCCGCCGAGGAGGGTCCCGTCGTCGCCCGACACGACGGCGAAGCAATAGTCGGTTCTCGCTGCGAACGCCGCGATTCGCTCGGTGATCCAGCTTCGCGTCTCCTCGATGGAGTAATCGGCGTGGCACCAGGGCATGAACGGAGAGAGCTCGACGTACGACTGCTTGGCGGCCTCGAACGCGCGGGGGATGTCGTCGGTTTCGTAGGGTCGGATTCGGACCAGCATGAGAGCGCGGTCGCGCGAGTGTAGCGCGAGGAAGCCCCTCGGTTTCGAGCCGGCGACTCAATTCATGACAAGTTAGAGATGGGACCCGAAAGGGCCTCGGTCGCGAGCTGAAAGCGCTGCCAAGTGGTCCGGGGTGTGAGAGCCAGATCAACGTTTCCCCGCGATGTCAACGCGATACCGTTTGCCGCCCTTCGCGTCGAAACCGCGACGGGCGATGTGCGCGATCTCCTTCTGACATTTGGTAGGGAGTAGTGCTAAGAACGGGGCTCTCGGCCTCCGAGAGCGAGGCCGCGCCAACGAGGACAAGCGAATGGATCTGGAACGCAAGGTGGGGCTCTCGGCCGCGGGCAAAGTCATAACTCCCGATCGGCGCGCGATCATGCGCCTGATCATGCTCAAGATCGCGGCGACGGGCGTGCAGATCCCGGCGAGCAACGGCGATCAAGAGTTGCTCGACTTGGCGCGCGATCTCTTTGCTCGTTACCGCGAGCAGAGCCGCCTGCTCAGCGAGCACCTTTGCCCCGCCGATCAGCGCATCCAGAATTTTCTCGATGGGCAATTCGCGCCGCTCGGTGTCTCCGTGCGGTTGCCCAGCGAGACGCTCATCCTCGATCGCTACGGGCTCGCCCGCGAACTCTCGCTGCCGATGGACGCCGACGAGTGGCACAACGACGTCATCAGCAGCTACCGCCTCGGCAACGGCGTGCTCCACAATCCGAAGAGCGATCGCCGCACCACCGAAGGCGTCTTTCACGTCGCCGAAGGCGGTTTGCCGATCCCGCACGACAAGCTCGCCGTGCCCCTCATCGCCTACGCCAACATGCTGAAAGCGGCGCTCGCGCCGCCGCCGGCGCTCACCCTTTTGCCCTTCACGGCCCATTGGGAAGAGCCCGTTCACGCCATGGTGTCGCTCATGCTGCGGCCGCTCGTCTGTCCGGCAGTGCCGGGCGTAGCGCCGGAGAAGCGGTCCGAGGTCCGCTTCTTCGCGCCGGGTGGCCTCGCGTCGAACCTCGACTTCGTCGAGAGCATCTTCGGCAACGCGGGCGATCCATTCCTTCCCGAGAACGACGCAGGGCTCGACGTCGATCATTGGACGGGTCACAGCGGTTGCGTCATTTTGGCCCCGCAGCTCACGCAGCTCCGCAAGAAGGACCTGGGGTTGCCCCACGCGAGCCAGGCCACCGACGCGCAGCGCGCGAGCCGGATGTGCTGGTCGAAAGAGGACGAACTCTACAACGACGGCAAGCCGTTCAAGATCACCGCCCGCAGCATCGAGGGCGTGATGGTGACGATCCTCGCCGACAACTATTTCGGCTACTGCAAGAAAGAGGTCAAGACGCAGATCGGCTTCAGCGCCAATCTCTTCGGCCTCGCCGAAGAAGAGCACGCCGGCGGAGCGCTCGCGTTTTCGACCGTCAGCTTGGGCGATCGATTCTTGCCCGATGCTCGTCTCCTCAGCACCGACCACCGCTTCGCGGAGGCGGTGGAGCTCCTCGGCGACAGCATCGAAATGCACGAAGAGGGCTACGCCACCGACAAGAAATACGCCGAGATTCACTACCTGCCGGAAGACATGGAGTGCGACGTCAAACGCCAAGAGGTCACCTGGACGAGCGGCGGCGTGCGTCGGCACCTCCGGCTCTTGCCGGGGCACATCTACTTTCACCCGAGCGGCTACAAGATCCGCCTCGAGAAGCACCCCGCGGCGCCGAGCTGGCGTCTCGTCGGAACCGTGCCCGAGGGCACGTTTTGCCACAAGCCGTGCACCGTTTCGGGCGGCGGCAAGTCGGAGATCAGCAAGAACCTCGTCGACGCCGTCCTCTACGGCGCGATCTACGTCAACAAGTTCGACGAAGACATGGCGCTCGTCGACGAGATCTTCAAAAAGGAGTACGGCAAGCACCTCGTAGAGGAGCGCCGCGGCGACGACAGGGGCGATCCCTCACGGCCGCTGCTTTCCCCCCAGCGGTCGCTCGGCTCGGTCATCAAGCTTCTCACGCCGAACTCGACCGACTTCACCCCCGAATACAACGCGTGGCTCAAAACGATCCCGAACTACGTTCGAGCCACCGTCTTCATCATCAAGCGCTTCTATCGCGCCGAGTGGGGCGACAACTGGCGCGAACATTTCAGCGTCGACATCATCAACGGCTCCGACGGCCACGAACTCAAATACGACGGTCGCAAGTTGGTGGGCAGTTATCTGCGCGTGGGGCTGCACAAGAACGGCGCCTGGCGAACCTACAAGCTGCGCCAGGATTTCATGGCGGCCGACAAGGTCCAAATGGAAGACGACATCACGGCGTCGGTCGTGGTCCCTGCTTCCAAGCTACTCGGCTTGCCCAAAGAGTACGACGGGCATCCGAGCCTCAAGATCAGCGAAAACTGCGAATGGCGTCTGTTCCAGCGCCCCGACGAGGCCATCCATCCGGGGCTCGACAAGCAAACCGAGCAAGACATGTCCGATCAGGGCCTGTTCGTCTCGAACTTCCAAGCGCTCGGCACCGCCGAGGTGCGGGAAATCGCCGAGACGGTCGCCCTTCACGGCGCGCTCACCGAGCCCATGCGCAAGCACGTCGACAAGGCTGCCGCCGTCGGGCAGGCCTTTACCGTGGTGTCGGCCAAGCCGCGCATCGTCAACGGCAAGATCACGAAGAACCCGCGCTACCTTCAAGTTCGCCCCGACAAAGCGCGGCCTCGCGATCGTTACGTGGCCGATACGGGTGCTCGGCTCTACCGGAGGCTGCCGATCGGTCAGGCTGTCACCTTTCCGGTCATCAGCGTGCTTTCGGGGCGGCGCAACAACCCGCCCGACGACACCATCCGCGCGCTCTGCGTCTACAATCCCATCCACTACCAAGAGCTCCCCGAGCTCTTCATGGACTACGTGTGTTCGGTCACCGGCAAATCGCCGAGCACGACCGGCGCGGGCTCCGAGGGGGCCCTCACCAAGGGCCCGTTCAACGCCATCTGCGCGACGGCCGATCTCAACAACGCCCTCGTGTCCATGCTGCTGTGTGGCTACGGCGGCTTCAGCTCGGCGGCCGGGTACGTGGGCCCCGACTACCGCGTCGATCACGATATCAGCCTGCTCATCCCCGAGATCTGGTGCCGTCTCTTCCCGCACGAGCGCGATCCGCAGCGGCTCATCGAATCGGGACAACTCGAGAAGATCGAAGATTTCGACTTCCAGGGCAAGTGCGTCTTGGCGAGCCGGCTCGGCTACCGCATCACCAGCAAGTTCGTGCACACGTTCTTCGGGCGCGTATTCGACAACCCCGCGGCGGTCTTCACCGACAAGATCCTGCGCCCCGAAACGCAAGATCCGGCCATTTATGCCGACGGCGTGAACAACATCGTCGAGGCGCAGCAGCGCGCGGCGCTCGCTTATTTCGCCGACGGCAGCATCGAAGACGCGTGCCCGCCGCTCAAGGCATTGCTTCACATCATGGCCTACGGCAAATGGGATGGTAAGGACGCACAGCACCCCGACGTGCGCGCCCTCTTCACGGTCGAGTCGATGCTCGCAAGCGATTGGTACAAAGAGCGTCTCAAAGTGAAGCAGATGCGTGACGTGCAGCTCTGGAAGCGCAACGTCAACGCGCTCTCGGAATTTTTGGCCATGCCGAGCCACGCCGACGAGGCCAAGCGTCTCGGGATTCGAGAGCGGCTCGATCATGCTCGCGCCGAGCTCGCTCGCGCCAGCTCGGAGGGGTATCGAAACGAGCTCTCGGGGACCATCGGCGCCGATCCCATCCACAAAGACGCGAGCGCCATGCGACCCATCGCGCGGAGGAGCGTGGAATCGTCGCGCGCGTTCGCCGAGGGCTCGCAGGGCGCCTGATCAGCGGATCGACGCGGCCTGCAGCGTGCGGCTGCTCTCGGGCTCCACGGGCACGCGACAGCGAACGGGGCCGTCGCCACACTGGCGGCGGCACAGGCGGAGGAACGCGTCCCACTCGAACGGCTTGTGCACGAGCGCGACACCCGCGGGCAGCGAAACGGGGCGCGGCCACGCCGTCATGGCGACTTTGGGCACCCGGTCGAACGCGGGGAGGCGCCCGATCCGGTCGAGCAATTCCCACCCATCCATGCCGGGCATGTAGAGGTCGACGACGAGGAGATCGGGAACCGCTCGTTCTAGTCGAGCCAAGGCCTCGTCGCCCGTCGTCGCGGTGATGGGTTGAAAGCCGGATTCGCGAAGCAGATCTGCGATGATCTCGACCGTTCCCTCATCATCGTCGACCACGAGGATCTCTCTCATCGCGCGCTCCCCACACGCGGCATATGACTACAACATCGTTCGACTGACCATCCGGTGCAGCCTGCATTCTGCGTTCTTTTTTTTGATCGAGAGTGCGCGTCGTTCGATTGTCGCGAAGTCGTCGTCACTCCGTCACCAAAGAGTTGAGTTCGTTCCGCGCGGTGAGCGCGGTGCGCGATTGCGGCACGGTCCTGGCCGTCGTCCTTCGATCGAAACGCGGATGAAACCCGCCGCAACACGAAACCGGAGGCAAACCATGGCGATTGTCAAAGTGATCGAAGTGCTGGCTAGGACTAC
>DATEMX010000586.1:0-5614 GCA_035275365.1 Polyangiaceae bacterium
CGTGCTCTTGGCCGGTTGCGTGGCAACCGTCGAAGAGCGTCCACCGCGGCTCGTCTACGTGGCGAGCCCTCCGCCTCCACCGTTGGTCGAGGCCAAGCCCGCGCCTCACGCGCCCGGGATGGTGTGGGTCGAAGGCTATTGGCATTGGAACGGCGTGCAATACGTCTGGATTCCAGGTCATTGGGAGAGCCCGCCGAACGGCTTCGCGTGGGTCGCGCCGAGCTATGTCGTCATCGAGGGTCGCCACGGGTATCGCGCGGGCAAGTGGACGCAGAGCCAATCGGTGCGGTGACGTGGCTCGCGCGATTCGCCGCGGAGCGGGCTTCGTCGTTCTCTTGGCGACGTCGCTCGTGCTCGCCGCCGAACGTCGTCCCGTCTTGCACGAGTTCATTCCACCCGACGACGGCGAAGACGTCGCGTTGGCGGTCACCACCGCCGATGGACAGTTGCCTCTGGCCATCGAAACGCGCGCTGGCGTGGTGAGGGCACCGGACACAGAGCGATTACCCGCTCCGACGGAAACGTCGTACCACGACGCCCTGTCGAGCTCGGCTCCCTCGACATACAAGCCCGATCGCGACACTCGAAGGCCGAGCATGGTCTCCTACGATGATCCCTACTCGCCCTCGGTTGCTCCTTACAAACGTCTCCAAGCCTTCGACCTTGTGGGGCCTGACTACACGCTCAAGGTGCAAAACACCTCGCTCGTGCGCGTTGCCAAGGGCGGCGAAGCGCGGGTGGGTGAAGACGAGTTTTACGCGGATCTCGCGGTTAATTTCGATGCCGGGAACACCGTGCTCATTCCGTCGGTGGGCCCCGGCGCTCGGATCATTCGGCAGCACGTGACGCCCGCCATCGCCGTCGAAGTATTCCGCGACGGCGCCGACAATTGGTACGCGCGAACCTCTGCCTCTCGCCCCGGCACCGTGCGCCTCGTCATGCAAGTGGCGATCGCGCGCGCCGCTTTCGGAGGGGACTTCGAGATGGCGGCGTGGAGCGCTCTGCCCGCGCTGGCACCCCTTCCTGCGCCGGCCGAGCGCGCCTTTGCCAAGGTCAAAGCGGCGCTCGGCTTGTCCCGCGCCATCTCGCCGGCAGAAAACGTGAAGCGATTGGTCGCTTATTTTCGAGCGTTCGTGCCGTCCGACGAGCCGCCACGGGGAAATGGCGACATCTATCTCGATCTCGTTCTTTCGCAGAAGGGTGTTTGCCGCCACCGCTCCTTCGCCTTCTTGGTCACGGCGCTCGGCATCGGGATTCCGGCGCGGATGGTGATGAACGAGGCGCACGCTTGGGTCGAGGTGCAAACCGACCGCATGTGGCAACGCGTCGATCTCGGAGGTGCCGCGGGTTCCATCGACGACAGGTCGTCCACCGATCGTCCGCTTCACGAGCCGCCGCCCGACGCGTTTGCGTGGCCGCCCTCTGCGGCGAGCGGTTCCGGCCAAGCCGCTGCTTCCCGCGCCCGCCAAAGCGCCTCGAGCATGCCCGGGGTCGAGCGCTCGCGGGCGGCCAACCGTGGAAAGGAGTCCGATCCTTCGACGTCGAGTCCCTCGCCCGCATCTTCCTTTGTCAGCGCCACCCCTCGCGGTTTGGGTCCCTCGGAGTCGGCTGAGCGAGCAATCGACGACGGACGTTCCGGCGCGCGGGTCACGCTGAAAGACGGCGCCGACATCCGCGTGCATCGCGGGGAGCCGATGCCCGTCGCCGGGAGCGTCTTCGCCGATGGAAACGGCTGCGGGCTCCTGCGGGTCGACGTATCGCTGAAGAACCGCACGACCGCCGTGAAAACGCCCGTCGGCGCGCTGGCGACCGACATCGCCGGCTCGTTCGCGGGCACGGTCAGCCTCCCGCTCGATTTTCCGGTCGGCGACTACGACGTTGTCGCCACGACGCCCGGCGACAGCCGTTGCGGCCCCTCGCCCTAGAAAACACCGAACGGGCGCATCGCATCGCTACGCGGCGCGTGATTTCTTGATCTTGTCGAGCGCCCCGACGAGCGATCGCAAAGCCTGATCTTGCGCGCGCGCGGCTTCCTCGATGCGGCCGGCGGCGTTCAAGACTTGCTCGTTGCCGCGGGTCTGGCTGCGGTGGCTCGTATTCAGCTGATTGACCATGTTCGAGATGTTCTCGATGGCTTGGGTGATTTGACGGCCGCCGCGGGCTTGCTCTTGGCTCGAGCGCTCGACGTGCTGGGTGATGGTGCGCATCTTCTCGGCGCTCTTCATGATGAGCTCCGAGCCGCGCGCCTGTTCGGCGGTAGCGGCGGCGATCTGCTGCACCGTTTCGGCGATACGCCCGATGGCGTCGGTGACCTGCTTGCTGCCCTTGGCCTGCTCCACGGTGGCCCGCGCGATGGCGCGCACCATGTTGGTGCTCTTCTGCGAGCTCTCGAGGATCTTCTTCAGCGCGCGTTCGGCTTCGTTGGAGACCTCGACGCCGCGGTCGACGTTGTGCGCGCCGCGCTCGACGGCGTTGATCGCATTCTTCGATTCGGCTTGGATGGTCTTGATGAGGTCGGCGATCTCTTTGGTGCTGGCCCCCGCTCGCTCGGCCAAGTCCTTGATTTCGTCGGCCACGACCGCGAAACCTTTGCCGTGCTCGCCGGCCTGCGCGGCGATGATGGCGGCGTTCAGGGCCAGGAGGTTGGTCTGCTCGGCGACGTCGTCGATGACGTTCAAAATCTGCCCAATGGCGTCGATGCGCGATCCCAAGTTCGAGATGACCGCCACCGCTTCCTGGCTCGACTCTTTGATGCGATAGATCTCACCGATGGTCTTGAGGATGGCCTCCGCGCCCTTCTCGGCGTCCTGCGCCACCTCCTCCGAGAGGCGCGCCGTCTCGTTGGCGTTCGATTGCACTTGGTCGATGGAGACGTCCATCTCGTTCATCGACGAGCTGGTCTCCTCGGCGGTGAGCGAGAGCGCGTCGATGTTCTTGGCGACTTCTTTGATCGAGTAGGCCATCTCTTCGATCGACGACACCGTTTCGCGCACGCTGCCGGCGAGCTCGCCGATGTTCTCGGCGACTTCGTCGTTGGTGGCGGTCATCTGCAAGATCGAAGAGCTCGATTCTTCGGCGCTCGCCGCGAGCACTTCGACGTGCTGCGCGATGTCGCGGAGCGCGCTCGTCATGTCTTTGATCGAACGCGCCGTTTCTTCGCTCGCCGAGAGCTGCGTGCCGACGCCGTCGCCGAGCTTGCGCAGCACGATATCGAGCGCCTCGACGGCCTCCTGCGTTTCGGCCGATGCGCGCTTGCCGATCGTCCGCTCTTCGGCGATCGAATCGGCGAACCTCGCCAGCTCTTCATAGAGCTTGAGTGAAGGGCCCGCGGCGCCGGAAGGAACGGCGGGCGCTTCGCCGCGAGACGCGCGCCGCACCGCATCGACCAGAGCTTCACTCGAAGGTCCACCCGGTCCGGCGCCGCTAGCGGCCACGATGACCCCCGCCAAGCCCCCGACCACCCCTAAGATGGCCGCGTAGGGGCCAATGTCTTTCGGAAGTGACACAGCCAAAAGCAAGGACCCGATGACGATGAGTCCGGCGATGAGGTGCCGAGAGTTTAGCTGCATAATGCAGGCGAGCGTAAAAGCCTGCAGGGCTCTCGCGCAACGATAAACCATCGAAATGACGAGAGCGTGGCACGACGAGGCCTTCGGTCGCAGCAGCGCGCGACGCTCGACGCACGGCATACGTAAGTGTCGGAATGTCTGACGTTAACCGCGCGGTAGCGGTTGCGAGTCTTCGGGAGCGTCGAGCGAAAGCTGGGGCGATCCCGGTCCGGCGACGGGCAGAATGATGCGAAAGACTGCGCCCCCCGACGCCGAGCGCTCGTAGCCGATCTCTCCACCGTGCTCTTGGACGATGCGCTGCACGATGGCAAGACCGAGCCCAGTGCCGGTGGGTTTGTTGGTCGCGTAAGGCTCGAATAGCCTGGGCAACATCTCGTCGCTCACGCCAGGGCCGTTGTCCGAGACCGAGAGTGATACGCGCGCAGGGTCGAGAGCGCGGACCCGCACCCGGACCTCGGGGATCTTGCCCCCCGCCTCTGCCGCGTCGAGGCCATTTTGGATGAGATTCGTCAAAATCTGCGCGACCTGATCGCGATCGGCGTTGATGATGGGGCACTCCGAGGCGTCGAGCGACACCTGGGCTCCTCCGGTCGCGTAGAGCGCGACCGTGCTCTTGGCGATCTCCTCGAGCTTGACGGGGGCCGGGTGCGGCGCCGGTAGCCGGGCAAATTCGGTGAACTCAGAGACGATCTTGGTGATGCGGAAGACTTCGTCGAGCACCGTTCGCGTCGCTTCGTCGAAATAGTCGTCGAACGCGGGATCTTGGCGAGCTCGCAGCCTTCGCAGCGTCTCCACGGCGGCGCGAATGGGAGCGAGCGGATTTTTGATTTCGTGGGCTACTTGCCGGGCGATCTCGCGCCGCGCCGCGATGCGTTCGGTGGTCGCGAGCCTCTTGCGGAGCTTGACCAGGTCTTCGAGGGCCTTGTTGAAGGCTCGCGCGAACGCTTCGAGCTCGCGTCCCCCCTGCGGCTCGACGGGCCGAAGCTCGCCGTCTACGACTTCGCCGGCTTGTCGCGCGAGGGCCACGAGGGGACGCGAGAGCGTGCGAGCCAAGAGAATCGCGCCGATGATGGCAAAGCCGACCGTGATGGCCGAGGCGACGACGATGCGCTCGTCGACGAGCGCGAGGTTCTCCTCGAGCGTACGCTTCGAGATCGATGCGACGAGCCTGAGGCCGCTGAGCTCGGGGCTCGGCACGTCGACCACGAGGCTGGCTTCGGCGGGGTTCGCCGGCAACGCGCCCTTAGGGGCGAGCGAGAGCTTCACGCCGTACGCCTCGCCGATGCGGTTCAACGTGGAGTCGAGATAGCGCGCGCCCATGAGCCCGACGGTTTGGCTACCGAGCTTCTTGGAGCAGCGCGTGACGAGCGCGGCTCGGGTCTTGAGTCCGGCGGGCCGGTAAACCAGGTTCTGATCGCGCGGCGAAAGATCGCCCGCGAGGGTGCGATCGATCTTGCCCGTGGCGGCGGGGTCGTGGCCGGCGCCCAAGATTTCGCCGGTGCCGGTGAAGAGCAAGAGCTCGTCCATGTGGAGCGCCTTCATCTCTTCGCCGACCAGTTGGCTGATGGCGAGCCTCCGCCCGGCGTCGAGCTCGCGACGCTCGAGCTCGATGAGCGTTTGGTCGATGTAGGCGTCGTGCTCGCACTTGGGCTTCAACAGATCGCGGATCTGCGCCGTTTCCCAGCCGAGCTCCTTGACGACGCCCTCTTTGGCGGCCTTGAGTTGCTCTTCGAAGCGCTGCTCCTCGGCCTGATGCCACGCCTCGCGTGCCCCGAAGCCGACCACCCCCGTGGCGACGAGCGCCAGGAGGCCGAACGACAGGAGAAGCCTGAGCGCGAGCGACATGGGAGGGCGAGCGGAGAAGAGCTGATTCTTTAACGATCCGAGGCACAAAGACCATTCCAAAGACCGGGAAGTGCTAAGTACCCCGCCATGACCGATGTTCGATGGTTGTATGCCTTCTTACTGGTCTCCTCCGGCTGTGCGTCCGGGTCGGCTCGAACGTCCGATCTTTCGCCGCTCGAAGCGCGCCAAACGTTGCCGCG
>DATEMX010000587.1:0-2216 GCA_035275365.1 Polyangiaceae bacterium
GCCCGCGCGACCGCTCAGCATCTCGTAGAGCATCGCGCCGACCGCATGAACGTCGGCTTCGACATTGGCTCGCCCGCTCACCCGCGACATGCTCTCGGCCTTGGCCCCGCTCGGCAGAGGCGCGGCGGCTCCGAAGTCGAGGAGCTTTACGATGAGCTGACCGTCGCGGCTCCGACGCAAGATGACGCTGTCAGGTCGCAGAGCTCCGTGCTCGATGCCGGCAGCGTGTGCGGCTTCGAGGCCGGCGAGCACTTGGAGGGCCACCTGACAGGCGTCTTCGGTCTGCATGGCGCCGTGGCGCGCGACCAGATCGGCGAGCGTTTCGCCGAGAAGCCGCTCGGTGACCAGGTAGCCGATCCCTTCGGGGGTAACGCCCACGTCGTACACCTCGACCACGTTGGGGTGGCCGATTTCGGCGGCCATACGGGCTTCGGCGACCACCCTCTTGCGAACGGCCGGATCGCGCTCGATTTGGCCCGGTATCAATTTGAGCGTGGCTTTGCGCCCCGTTAGCTGATGCTCCGCCTCCCACATTTCAGCTCCCTGACGCATACCGAGCGGCCGGGTAAGCTGGTAGCGGTCGTCGATGATGTCGCCGATCCGATGCATTGTCGTCAGGGTCAGGGCTGGACAACGGCAGAACTTCCCGGCGCTTGAGCGGGGCGAACCGGCCCCGCGTGGATACGTGCTCGGCCCGCTGCCACGCGCTAGCCCCGCACCACGAGCAGCTTTCGCTCGGTCATCTCCTCGATCGCGTAGCGCACCCCCTCGCGTCCGAGGCCCGAATCTTTGACGCCGCCGTAGGGCATTGAATCCACGCGGAAGGAAGGAGAATCGTTCACGATAAGGGCCCCCACGGGTAGACCGTCGAAGGCCTGGCGGATCCGACCGAGATGTTGCGTAAAGACGGCGGCTTGCAGGCCGTAGCGGGTGGCCGCTGCGGCCGCGATGGCATCGCCCCAATTCTCGTAACGATGCACGACGAGGACGGGTCCGAAGACCTCTTCGGCGACCACCCGGAGCGCCGCGTGGGTGGACGACGTCGCGGCGAGCACGGTGGGGGCAAAGCGCGACCCCGTGCGTGAGCCGCCCGCTAAGATCGGCATGCCCCGCGAGGCGCCTTCGGCCACCCAGGTTTCGACGCGCTCGGCGCTCGCTTCGTCGATGAGGCACGAGACCGTCGCGCTAGGGTCGAGCGGGTCCAAGACGCGGAGCTCGGCCGCGCGGCGCGCGAGCTCGGTTACGAATGCTTCATAAATCGTGTGGTGCACGAACACGCGCTGGCCCTTGATGCACACCTGCCCCGCGTAGGCGAAGGCCGATACGATCGTGCGGTCGAGCGCGAAGGGGATGTTCGCGTCTTCGTGCACGACGATCGCGGCGTTTCCGCCGAGCTCCAAGAGCGTGCGTTTTTTTCCGGCGATCGATTTGAGATACCAACCGACCTTGGCGCTGCCCGTGAATGACAACGTCGCGAACCTCTCGTCGGAGACGAGTTTCTCTGCTGTCGGCACGCTGCAAGGCACCACCTGAAAAGCGCGCTCGTCGGCGCCAGCGTCGCGGACGACCTTGGCGAGCTGAAGCGCCGTGAGCGGTGCTTGCGGCGGAGGCTTCAAGACGATCGGACAGCCCGCCGCGAACGCCGGAGCGAGCTTGTGGCAGACGAGGTTGAGCGGGAAGTTGAACGGCGAAAGCGCGATGACGGGGCCCGCCGCAACCCTCGCGTAGCCGCCCGTGAAACCCGCCGCGGCTTCCGTTACGTCGAGGGGGATCACCTCGCCGCCCATGCGTGTCGCTTCTTCGGCGCCGAGTTCGAGCGTCGCCACCGCGCGCTTCACCTCGACGCGCGCGAGCGCGATGGGTTTGCCCGCCTCGCGCGCGATGAGCTCGGCAAAGAGCTCGGCGCTTTGGTCCACGCCCGCGGCGATACGTCGCAGGATTCGCTTGCGCTCGAACGAAGGGAGGCGGCGCATCTCGTCGAACGAGCGCGTCGCCGCGCGAATGGCGAGCTCCGCGTTGGCGTCGCCGGCGACGCCGACGACGCCGACGACGTCGCCACGCCAAGGATCGCGGACCTCCGTCGTCGCCGCGTCGTCGAACGTCTGGCCCGCGACGCGGAGCGGAAATCGGAGCGGCAAGTCCATGCCCCGATTGTAGACCGAACCTCCCGCGCGGGCAGGGGGGCCGCGATGAAGACCAAAAGGCGCACAAAAGGC
>DATEMX010000588.1:0-5760 GCA_035275365.1 Polyangiaceae bacterium
CCGACAAGGCCGCCGAGATCGCGCCCGACGATCCCAAGGTGGCGCGCGCGAAGATCGACGCGCTGCGCATTACCGGCGACCTTCCGGGGGCTCGCATGTTGGTGGCGCGCGCGAGCACCATTTCGTCACAGCCCGAAACGGTCTACGTGCTCGCGGCGCTCGATCTCGCTGAAGATGCGCCGAGCTGGGCCGCCGCCATCGATCGCTTGAAGACGTCGCTCGCCGGCGAACCGAACATGCAACGCGCGCGCGGCGCGCTGGTCTATGCGCTGGTGCGTTCGGGTGACGCTCGACTCGCCAAGAGCGAGCTCGATAAGCTGGCGAGCGGTGCGCGCCCCTCTCCCATCCTCTCCGAGCTCAAGGTGTTCGCCACGCGCGCAGGCGGCCTCGCGGCCGAGGTCGACGCCGGCAAACGCGAAGCAGGGGTGATGCACGCGGCCGACCTGCGCGGCGCCGAAGCTCCGCGGCTCGCCGAGCCGTCGAAAGGCGACTATCGCGCGCTCTTGCAGCAGGCCTCGCAATCGCTGAGCCGGCGACAATACGACAAAGCCGATCAGCTCTACCGCGCAGCCCTCGCGAGTAGCCCCGGTGACACCGAAGCCCTCTCGGGGCTCGGAGACGTCGCTCGCGCTCGCGGCAACACCGCGGCGGCGCGCTCGCACTACGAGCAGGTGCTCGCGCGAAACCCGGCTTATCTGCCCGCGCTCGGCGCGCTCGCCGACATCCAGTGGGACTCGGGCGATCGCGCGGGAGCCGTGAAGCGCTACCGACAGATCACCGAGATCCAATCCGACGGGGCCCTAGCCCATCGCGCGCAAGGCCGCATCGCGCAGAGCGAAGCAGCGCCGGCCGTCAAGGCGGCCAAGCCGGAAAAGCCGCCCGAGCCCGAGCCCTTGGCGCCCGAGCCCGCGGCGCCACAGCCCGATTTGCCTCCAGAAATCGACACCTCCGACCTGCCCGGGTTCAAGCGGTGAAAAGACTCCTTGGAGTCACCGCGCTGACGGCGTCGATCTTCGCCGCGGGCTGCCACGGCCGCCCGCGCACGTGGTCGCAAGGCCGCGCGGAGCTCGAAGCGTCGAGCGGCGGCGCGCGCACCGCGAGCAAAGGCGACGGCGACATCGTCGAGTTCGATCTGACCCGCGGCGCGCCGGAGAGCGCCGCGCAGGGCCTGCTCGGCGCGCCGTCGCGACAAACATACTACCGCCTCGTCACTCTCCTGAAGCAGCTTCCGAGCGAAACGACGAGCCGCGGCGTTTTGATCCGGCTCGGCTCGGCTCGGTTCGGTTGGTCGCGCGCACAAGAGTTGGCCGCCCTCTTCGCCAAGGTGCGCGAGTCCAAAAAGCAGATCGTGTGTCATGCTGACGGCTACGGCAACGCCAGCACGTGGATCATCGCGCGCGGGTGCGATCGCATCTGGGTGAGCCCCGCCGGCGGCGTGGAGACAACGGGCATCGCGGCCGAGATGGTCTACATGAATCGCCTGCTCACCGAGAAACTCGGCGTCGACGTCGACTTTCTGCAGATCGGAAAGTTCAAGGGCGCCGAGGAGCCGTTCACCCGCAACGGACCCAGCCCCGAAGCCAAGGCGTCACTCGAGGGCGTGCTCGGCGCGATCCGCGAGCAGTGGCTCGCCGGCATCACCGAAGCGCGAGGAAAAGCGCTCGCCGAAGCCATCGAGGATGGACCTTTCGGCGCCGAAGAAGCCAAGCGCCGCGGCATCGTCGACGCCGTCGGCTACCTCGACGAGGCACGCGAAGAGGCCAAGAAGATCACGGGCGGGCAAACGTTCGAGGTGCGGTTCGGCTCGGCGGCGCACAGCGCCGATCGCCCGGATTTGAGCGAAGTCATCCGCGCGATCGCGGGCGGCGGAAACGGCAGCCGCGGAGGGCCCGCCCACGTCGCGCTCGTTCGTGCCGTCGGGGCCATCAGCATGGACGGTTCCGGCGGCGTCCTCGGGCAGCGCTCGGGAATCACCGAACGGGCGCTCGGCCGTACCGTCCGCGCGCTCACCGATGACGCGAGCGTCAAGGCGGTGGTGCTCCGCATCGACTCGCCCGGTGGCTCGGCGCTCGCATCCGATCTCCTCTGGCGCGCTCTCATGCAGCTGCGCGCCAAGAAGCCACTCGTCGTTTCGATCGGCGATATGGCGGCGAGCGGGGGCTACTACCTCGCGTGCACGGCCAACCGAATCATCGCCGAGCCCACCAGCATCGTCGGCTCGATCGGCGTCGTCGGCGGCAAGCTGGCGTTCGGCCCGGCGCTCGAACAAATCGGCGTCCACACCGAGGCGATCGGCGCCCCCGGTTCCAAAGCCGCGATGCGCGCGTCGTACGAGTCGCTCCTCCTTCCCTGGGACGCAGGAACGCGCGAACGCGTCAAAAGCGAGATGACGGCCGTCTACGACTTGTTTTTGCGCCGCGTCGCCGAAGGGCGCGGCATCCCGGTGGAAACCGTCGCCGGCGCCGCTGAAGGCCGCATCTTTGCCGGTCCCGTGGCCAAGGAGCTCCACCTGGTCGACGAGTGGGGCGGCATCGACGACGCCATTCGCATCGCCCGTGAGTTGGCCAAACTCGACGAGCAAGCCCCCGTTCGTCTCACGGGTGAGAGCGGAGGAATCCTCCAGTGGTTGGACGACGACGACGGTGCTTCCGATGAAACCCGCGCCCCTCCGCTCGTCGCCGCCGCGGCAAAGACCGCCCACGCGAGCGCGGCGTTCGAAGCTCTCGATCCGCACATCCGCTCGGCCGTTGCGAGCTTTGCTCCGCTCGCGGAGGGCGAACGGACTCTGGCCGCCCTCCCCTTCGTCTTGCTGCTACATTAGAGCTCGCCGGCCGATGGCTCATGCCCCGCACCCGGAGCCCAAAGCACCCACCGGGCTGACAACAATGTCAGACCGGACGGCGAGAGTCCGAAGTGATTTCAATTACTTGACATGCCTGGCACGTACTTCGCTGTGTTCTGTGATCGCCGTGGCCCTAGGAGGGTCGAGCTGCTTGATCACTGCCAGCCCAGAATTCACCAAGCCGCAGCGAACCCCGCCTTTCTTGACCTCGCTGGTGCCGCCGCCGTACCTCGTGCAAGCCGTGCAGAGTAACCCTGGAACGGGCACCTATCCGAGCCAAAGCATCGAGCTGACGGTCGTCTCCGAAGACTTGCAGAGTGGCAGGCTCCAGCTCCTCGCCATTCTCGACTTCCCCGGGTTTCGCTTTCCAGTCCCCAACGACGGCGTCCTCGCCGATACGACCATCAAGCCCGGCCATCTCGGCGAGGTGCGCGAGCCATCGCGCATCAGCATCACCTTTCCGAGGGGTATCGAGCCCGGCTGCCACACGGTCACGGTCCTCGTCTCGCACCGATTCAGCTACAACATTTTCACGCAGCTCTTGTCCGTCGGCGAAGGAAGCGAAGGGAGCGAAGGAAGCGATGCGGGCGACGCCGGCGTCGCTCCCGCCGTCAACGATCTCGGCACCGCCACGTGGTTTTACGCGCTCGACGGGCGGTGCGATGCGCCCGTCGTCGATGCAGGCGTCGGTCCTGACGACGGGAGCGTGCAGTGAAACGGGGCTTGCTTCCAACGGTGGTTTCTTGCGTCGCCCTGGCCACGGGGTGCAGCGTCAAAGTGGCGGCGGATGCCGCGGAACCAACGGTCACCAACGTTTGCCAAGCGAGCAGCGATTGCGGCGGCGGCGCCATCTGCACCGCGGGAGCTTGCTACGCCAAGAGCGGCGCCATCGACGAGGTGCTCCTCGAAGTGGTACCCGCCGCCGATTCACCCGCGAGCGGGCTATCGTTCCTGTCGGTCCAAACCGGCGTGAAGCAGGGCGGCAAGGGGCGCGACATCACCCTCCCGAAAGCCACCACCTTCCCCGCACAGGTTCAACTGAACGCGAGCAACATCGCGGTAGCCTATCACCTCGAGACCTGCGATAAGTTTCTCGGCGGCAAACCGACGATCCCCGCGCGCATCCGCTACGTGCGGACCGGCTCGGTGAGCGGCGTCCCGCTCTTGGGTCTACCGAGCACGCCGGTCATCGTCGAAACGGTACGCGCGACCAATGCCTCCACCGGAGGCTTTACCGCCTCCGTTTCGCTCGCGCCGGGCACCTACGACGTCTACGTCGAGCCGCTTTCCACCGGCGCGTGCACCCTGGCCCCGCGCATCTTGCGGGGCATCGACGTGCCGACATCGCTCTCGGGCGCGGGGCTCGCCACCCCCCCCGCCACCATCGAGCTCGCGCCGCCCGTCGCGCTGAACGGCGTCGTGCGCCGCAAAGATGCGTCGCTGATCGGCTGGGCGGTCGACGTCATCGAACCTCAAGAAGGGCGCGTCATCTCCACGTCGGCGCCGCTCGGCGCGACCAGCGGGCTCAGCGCCACTACCAATTTCGTCATCACCTACCAGCCTCTCGCGGTCGAGGTCGGCGGCAAACGCGCCACGTCGTCACCAACGATCGGCACGTCGGCCTTGATCCGCGTTCGGCCGCCCGCCGAAATGGAGGCCAAGGCCCCCGTCGTCTACTGGGACTTGTCCGCTGTCGATCTGCACGGCACGGGCAAGGTCGATTTGGATATGTCGGGCGTGCCGGAACCGGCAAGCTTGGTCAAGGTCAAGGGGCGCGTACGCGGAGAGGCAGATGCGGGCTTTCCAGCCAAGCTCCAGGTCTTCAGCACGAACCTCGAAGGGGCCGCTGGCTTGACGGCCAGCTTCAGCGCCGTAGCCACGACCGATGCAGAGGGGCGCTACGAGATCGAGCTCTTCCCCGGAAGCTACCGCGTGATCGCGACGCCGCAGATGATGAGCGCCGATCTGCTCGTGACCGCGAAAGAGGACGGCAAGCCGTCGGGGGCCAACGCGCTCAACCCGTGGGCCATCACCGAGCGGCAATGGGCAGTAACGAGCGCCTCGACCGAGCAAGACGACCTCGTCCTTTACCCCAAGCGCATCGTGCAGGGCGTTGCGCGCGCCGGCATCGGCGACGCCCTCGCGCTCGGCGCCACGCTCGACGCCATACCCGCCATCTTGCCCGGGCAGCTCGGCATTTTGCGCGGTGTGCTCGCGCAAACCCCCGTTTCGCCGCAAAGCGCCAGCGTCGTCGTCAGGAGCGCCGACGCCCAGTTCTCGCTCCCGCTCGATCCGGGCGACTTCGACATTTCGCTGCGGCCGAGCGACGCCTCCAATTTCGCCTGGTGGGTGTGGCCTGCGGCGCATATCGAACCGTCCGATAAGAGCGGCCAAGCCCTCGCCATTCAGCCGCACCTCGCTCTCCCCATCATTCTGGAGGGAAGTCTCCAGGCAACACTGGACGATGGCGTAACGCATTCGACGCTGAAGAGCGCTGCGGTCCGCGCTTACGCGAAATCCCCCTCGGGCGCTGGCGTCGTCAAGGTGGGCGACGCGCGGACCGATGACACGGGGCATTATCGCCTCCTGCTACCAGCCAGTTTTGGACCCTGACCCGATGCGAAGAGTTTGGGGATCCGTGGGGCCGAGTGCTAACCTGCCCGGGTGTCGCAGGTAGGAAGGCCGGGGGACATCGCGGGCGCGGCCGATGCGGCGCCCGAGTCACAAAACCCCGAGCGCGATCTCGCGGGCGCGCTCCATGAGGTGTCGAACGCGCTCACGGTCGTCCTCGGCTGGCTCGACAACGCGCGAGCAAACGCCGATGGCGCAGCGCTCGAAGCGATCGAAGTCGCCCGCGCGCACGCCGGCCTCGGTCACGCCATCGCCCGGCGCGCCGTGGGCGCGCCGATCGGGGACAG
>DATEMX010000589.1:0-2284 GCA_035275365.1 Polyangiaceae bacterium
TCGAGCGAGCCGCCAAGGTGATCCCCGGCGGAGTCAACAGTCCAGTTCGAGCGTTTCGTGCCGTAGGCGGAGCCCCCGTTTTCGTGTCGCGGGCGGCGGGCTGCAAGATCTACGGAGCCGACGGCGCCGAGTACATCGACTACGTCGGCTCGTGGGGGCCCGCCATTCTGGGGCACGCCCAACCGGACGTCGTAGCGGCGGTGAAGCAGGCCGCGGACGGTGGTCTCTCGTTCGGAGCCCCGACCGAGCTCGAGGTGCAGTTCGCCGAAAAGGTGCGAACGCTCTATCCGTCGATCGCGAAGCTCCGCTGCGTCTCGAGCGGGACCGAAGCGACGATGAGCGCGATCCGCGTGGCGCGAGGTTTCACGCGCCGCGAAATCATCGTAAAGTTCCAGGGCTGCTACCACGGCCACGCCGATCACTTGCTCGTGAAGGCTGGCAGCGGCTTGGCCACGTTCGGCGCGCCCGATTCCGCCGGTGTTCCGGCGAGCTTTGCAGCGCGCACGCTCACGCTCCCGTACAACGATCCCGTCTCCTTGGCCGTGCTCTTTTCGACGCGGGGCAAGGAGATCGCCGCGGTCATCGTCGAGCCGGTAGTGGGGAACATGGGCTGTGTCCCTCCCGAGCCTGGCTTTTTGGCGGCCATCATCGACCAATGCTCGAAGCACGGAGCGGTCTCCATCTTCGACGAAGTCATGACGGGCTGTCGTCTCGCGCCCGGCGGCGCGCAAGAGCTCTACGGCCTCCGCCCCGATCTCACGTGCCTCGGCAAGATCATCGGCGGCGGTATGCCCCTGGCGGCCTACGGCGGGAGCGAAGAAATCATGAGCGTCGTCGCCCCCACAGGCCCCGTGTACCAGGCGGGGACCCTCAGCGGAAATCCCATCGCCGTGACGGCGGGCCTCGCGACGCTCGCGCGCCTTACGCCGGACCTCTACCACGGGCTCGAAGCCACCGGCCTCGCCCTCGAGCGCGGCCTCATAGGGGCCATTCGCGATCGCAACGTCGACGCTCGCGTGCAGCGCGTCGGCTCGATGTTCACGGTGTTCTTTCGCGAAGGCCGCGTACGTTCGTGGGACGACGCGGCGAGCTGCGACACCAAGCGATTCGCGAATTGGCATGCGGGGCTGCTCTCGCGCGGTGTGTATTGGCCGCCCTCGCAGTTCGAAGCCGCCTTCATCGGCACGGAGCACGGCAAAGACGAGATCGAGAAGACGATCGAAGCCGCGAGGGCGGCGTTCTAGATCTTTCTGCTCGCTGCGCGGGCCGTCAGACGACGGAGCGCCCTTGCGCCACGCGGATGATCAACGCCACCACGGCCAAGACCAGCAAGATGTGGATGAGCCCGCCGAGCGTGTACGACGACACCATCCCGAGAAACCAGAGAACGAGGAGTACGACGAAGGCTGTCCAAAGCATGGTGGGCTCCCGCTGTGGGCCATAGCGCCGCACAGCCCTCGGTGTCGTCTGTGCAGCTCGTTGCCGATGACCGGTTGTAGATGCGTTCCTTCGCACGATCGCTGCAGGATCGAGACCAGCGAACGACGCCTTCGCGAGATACTTGCGACTTTGGGCGGAGCCTAGAACACCGAAAGGTTTGACCTATGAACATACCGCCATGGCAACCGGCGAATCGCCTGCTCTTTCTGCGAGATGACCGAGCATGAAGCTCATCTCTGATTTAGAGTGCGGCTCTCGCCGCTTTCGCGAGCTCGCCGAATGGAACCGCTCGTCGTCTCTTCAAGCCTCGTCATACCTGCGGCAGAGCTCCGCTGGACCGCGGTGCGCTCGTCGGGCCCCGGCGGGCAAAACGTGAACAAGGTCTCTTCGAAGGTCGAGCTTCGCTTCGATTTCGAGAGGTCGGTCGTCCTGCGAGACGACACGAAAGCGCGTCTTCGCGCGATCGCTGCGGGGAGGCTCGACGCGGCCGGACAAATCCTCATCGTGAGTCAGGCCACGCGGGATCGGCAGCGCAACCTCGACGACGCCCGCGCCAAGCTCGTCGAGCTCGTCGTTCGCGCCAGCCACCGCCCCAAGACGCGGCGCCCCACGCGCCCGTCGCGGGGAGCTACCCAATCGCGCCTCGACGACAAGCGCGCGCACTCCAATCGAAAGCGCGCTCGTCGCACCTCCGGTCGAGACGACTAGTAAGAAACCTCGGTCAGGCTGCCCCGGCTACGGTGACCTTCAGGCCCAGCCCTTCGAGGCGACGAACGAGGCGGTTGGCAAGCTTGGTCGAGTCACGCCGGTCGAGGAACGTGCCGCCGAGCTCCCGATACGCGAC
>DATEMX010000590.1:0-5316 GCA_035275365.1 Polyangiaceae bacterium
CGCCGGGCGAGCGGCCAGCCGCTTTACCTTGTCGATGAGCTGCTGGGTGTCGAACGGTTTCTCGATGAAATCGTCGGCGCGCGCGTTCTGGCCCTTGGTGCTGTCGTACGGCTGCTGCTTCGACGCGAGGATGAGCACGGCGACGCCGGGGTTCTCGGACTTCAACTTCGTGCAGAGCGCATACCCGCCGGGGCCGTCCAAGGTGACGTCACACAACACGACGGCGGGGCGTTCGGAGCGGAGCTTGGCGAGAGCCGCATCGGAGGTGTCCGCGGTGACGACGCGGAAGTCCTCTCCCGAGAAGGTCATCTCCAACACTTTCCGCATCGTGACGCTGTCGTCGATGGCGAGCAGGGTCGTGGGCACGTAAGGGGTCTCCTTGGGGTGAGAATAAGACGGCCGATCATCCGGCCGTCGTACTCGCTCTGTCAACTAATCATGCCGCCCTACCGTAAGAAAGGGCAAAAGAGCGGCAAATCGCCGGTCCGCGCTGGTCGGTTGGCACCATCGACGCACACGGCGAGGTTCTCGGCCGAGCTCGCCCGTCCGATCAGGACCGCCCCGAAGGCCCAAAGAGCCGATCGGAGCAGCCGAGCGTATCGTTTGACGCCGGAGGCCCGGGCAGACAGACTCAGATACGGTCTGATGGGCGATCTGCAATACCGCGCTCGGAGCATTCTATACGCCGCGATCACGGAGTTTATCTCGACGGGCGAGCCCGTTGGCAGCCGCACCCTCGCCAAGCGCTACGGCCTCGAGTTGTCGCCGGCCAGCATTCGCAATGTGCTCTCCGATCTCGAAGAGGACGGCTATCTGCATCAGCCTCACACCTCCGCGGGCCGCATCCCCACCGATCGCGCTTTTCGCCTCTTCATCGATACGCTCATGCAGATTCGCCCGCTGTCCGACGACGAACGCGGGCACATCGCCGAGCGCTTTCACCGGCTCTCTCCCGGCGTCGATTGGACCCGCGCTTCCGGGCGCGTGCTCTCCGAGCTCACCGGGACGGCGGTGGTCATCGCCCCCAAACGCGAAACCCGCGCGCTCACGCAGCTGCGCTTCATTCCCACGCGGCCGGGCGAGATGCTCGCCGTGGTGGTTCTCGCCGACGGCACGGTCGAAAACCGCTTCATCCGCATCGAACGGCCGCTCGGCGAGCCCGAGCTCACACGCGTTCACAACCTCCTCGCCGACGTCATCGAAGGTCGCAGCCTCGGCGAAGTGCGCGAGCTCTTCGCGCGCCGGCTGCAAGACGATCGCGTGCAGATAGATTCGCTCCGCCACCGTGCTTTCGAGCTCGGTCACCAGGCCATCGGCGACGCCAGTGAGCGCGAAGGGCTGGTCATCGAGGGCGAAGGGCTCCTGCTCGATCACCCCGAGTTCTCCGACGTCGACAAGATGCGCCAGCTCATTCATGGGCTCGGCGAGCGCGAGGTCATCGTCTCGCTGCTCGATCGAACGATCGAGTCGCAGGAGGTGCAGATTTTCGTCGGCAGCGAGACGGGCGACTTGGTCGGCGGTCACCTCAGCGTCGTGGCGGCGCCGTATACCGATCACGGCCGCGTCGCCGGGACGATCGGCGTGCTCGGTCCGACGCGCATGGATTACCCCAAGGTGGTTCCGTTGGTCGAAGCCACCGCCGATGCGATGAGCGCTTCCCTCAAGCGTGGCCGCGAGGGCGACGGCTAGCTCTACTCCGCGGCGGGGGACGGGTTCGGCACGTCGTGATATACGGGGCACATATGCCCAAGGCGCCGCCCGAGCTTCCTGGAGGTCCCACCGCCGAGTCCCCCGTCGACCGTGCGCTGGCCCTGGCGCTCGCCAGCGAGAACGACACTGCCTTGAGGTGGGCTGCGGCCATCGTCTTGGCCGACCCGGCGATGGCGTCCGGGCTCCTTCTGACGGGCCGCCTCTTGGCCGATCTCGGCCGGGTCGAAGGGGCGCGCGAGGCGCTCGAAGTTTGCGTCGCGAGGTCGATCGACGCCGGCCAGCTTCCCCTCGCGGTCGCCGCGTGCAGCGATTTGCGTACGCTCGGGTGTGATTTCAGCAAGCATTTCGACGCCATCGCCGATGCCTTCGCGGCGGGTTCGCCGCGGCTCGGTGAAGGCGGCGCGACCCCGCCCAAGCTGCCGCACGCCGACGATTTTCATCCGCTCGCGTCGGTGCTGACGGGCCCCGCGCTGCTCGGAAAGGCGACCGAGATCATTCACGTCGCGCGGCGCGCGCTCGAGAGCGAGATCGCTTCCCGTGGCGAGGCTCCGCTCATCGCTCCGCAGCCGCTCTTTTCGTCGATTGGTCGCGACGGCCTGCGCGCCATGATCGAAGTGTTCGAGGTCTCGACCGTCCCCCAGGGCGCCGTCGTCATCGAAGAGGGAACGGGCGGCGCCGAGGCTTACATCGTGGCGCGCGGGGAGCTCGAGGTGAAGCGCACGGTCGAGGGCAAGGGCACGCTCGTATTGGCGCGCCTCACGGGCGGCGCGCTCTTCGGTGAAATGGCGCTCCTCTCACGGGCGCCGCGCGCGGCGAGCGTGGTGGCCTGCCGTCCGAGCATCGTGCTCGTCGGTCGCAAAGATGCGCTCGATTCGGTGGCCGAACGCGAGCCCGAGGTCGCCACCGAGCTGGCGAGCCATTGCCGCCGCCGCATGGTGCAGAATCTCGTACGAACAAGCCCCATCCTGTCGGCGGTTCATGCCGACGAGCGGCCCGCGCTGGTCGAGCGCTTCGAGACACGCATCTATGAAAAGGGCGACAAGCTCATCTCCGAGGGCAGCCAGCCCACCGGTCTGCACCTCATCGCGTCGGGCGAGGTCGCGGTCCTTCGCACCGAAGCGGGAGAGGCCTTCGTGCTGGCCACGCTCGGCCCCGGCGACATGGTCGGCGAAGTGGCGATGGTGCTGCGCCGCGCCGCGTCGGCCGATGTCGTCGCCGTCCACCCGACGGTGACTTTGCATCTCGCCATCGACAAGTTCATGTCGATGATCCGCGAGCACCCCATGATTTTGACCGAGCTCTACGAGCTTGCCATCAAGCGCGACGACGAAACGAGCAGCATCGTCGCGGAAGAAGCCACCAGCGCCGACGACTACGTGCTCATTTAGCGACTCGGCGGCAGAATTTTTTCATCATGAGTAAGTCCACAGCCACCGCCGTCCCGTTCTCCGCCGTCGCCGAAGAACACGAGGAGCCGCGCTTCGAGTTCACCTCGCGCGAGCGGCTCCAAGCGAGCCGGCTCCTCATGGTGCTCGCCCTCACGGCGAGTTTTTTCGGCGTCGAATTCGTCGGTGCTCTCTGGGCCGATAGCGACGTGCTCCGAGCCGAGGCGCTGCACTTGCTCACCGACGTCGCTGCGCTGGGTATGTCGTTTTTGGCCATGCGCATCGCCGTTCGCCGGCCGACCGCGCGGTTCACCTACGGGCTTCGCCGCGCGGAGCCGGTGGCGGCCATCTTCAACGCCTTGCTCGTGCTCGGCGCAACGACCGTCATCGTCATCGAGGCGGCGTCCAACCTTTCGGGTAGCGCGGGGCCGGTCGCCGATCGCATGCTCTATGTGGCTGCAGCGTCGGTGGTGGTCAATGGGATCGCGGCTTGGCTCATTCACGGCGCCATCGGCGGTCACGGCCACGCGCACCACCATCACGATTACGGCCGCCGCGACCATGGCGACCATCACGCCCACGCTTCGGAGCCCCGCGCGCACCACCACGAGCCTCCGTGTGAAGACTTGAGCCATCGGCACCTCGTGCAGGCCCGTAGCCACGGACATTCGCTCAACTTGAGGGGGGCGTGGCTCCACCTCTTCGGCGACGCGCTGGGAGCGCTGGCGGCGCTCGTAGCCGCGATTTGCATCAAATGGGGCGTCTCGGCGAAGGCTGACCCCATCGCGAGCTTCGTGGTCGCGGCCATTTTGGTCTTCGGCGCGATTCGGCTGCTGCGCGACGCCGTGCTCATTTTGCTCGAAGCATCGCCAACGCACCTGCCCGTTACCGAGGTGAGAGCTGCGATTTTGGGTACTTCAGGCGCTGCCGAGCTGCACGATCTGCACGTTTGGACGCTCGGCGCCGGCCACGAAGCCATTACCGCCCATGTCGGAGCGGCCAGCGCCGACATCACCTTGGCTGCTCGTATCGAGGCCACGCTCCGCCGGCGTTTTCACGTCGAGTACGTAACCATTCAGATCGAATCCGGCGGCGTCACATGCCAGGCCGAAGACGTCGGAGACGACTCCGAAAGCCTCAAACTACCGCGGTCCATCTAAGAAACGGCCCCTCGATGGGCGCTCGGGTGAGGGGGCGAACGGGTTTCACACTTGACCAAAGGCGCGCCTAAAGCTACGCCGGCTCGCCATGAAGCACGTCCATCTACGCGCCCTCGCTCTCACCCTGTTCTTGGGCCTGGCCGCCCCTTCGGCGTTCGCCCAGCAGCTCAAGTTCGCCGTGGTCGACGTGCAGCGCGCCGTCATGGAGACCGAAGAGGGTCTCCGGGCGCAAGCCACGCTCAAAAAGTTCTTCGACAAGCGCCAGCAAGAGCTCGACGCGAAGCAGACCGAGCTCCAAAAGCAGCGCGAAGAAATCGAGAAGCAGTCGAAGGTGCTCTCCCAGCAAGCGCTGCAGAAGCGCATGGAAGAGTGGCAAAAGCAGATGCTCGAGCTGCAAACCGTCTTCGTCGAATACAATAAAGAGCTCCAGAAGAAGCAGGGCGAGCTCACGCAACCTATCTACGGCAAGATGATGGGGCTCCTGCGGCGGCTCGCCACGCAAGATGGCTACGACGCCATCCTCGAGAAGCAGGCGGTGCCCTACATGCGCAACGACCTCGACCTCACCGATCGCGTCATCCAGATGTACAACGGCGGTGGCGCCGCTCCCGCAGGCAGCGGCGCTCCCGCCGCAGCCCCCGCCGCCGTGGTGCCCAAGTCCGCCGGCAAGCCCTGACGAAAACCATGGGGCCGAAGGGGGTCCCCATTGCGCCCGCGGCGCTCGCGGACCTCGCCTCCCGTCACGGCGGCGAAGTCGACCCTGCCGTTCGCTCCGTCGAGGTGATTCGCATAGCCCCGCTCGGCACCGGCGGGGCTTCGGATCTCTCGCCGTTCACCGCGCGACGGCACCTTGCGCTCGCGCGAGAGACGGGCGCGCTGCTCTTGATCGACGCCGCTTTGGCCGAGCTCGTTCCGTGCGGCAGGCGCTGGGTGCACCCGCGCGCGGGCTGGGCGCTCGCGTCGATCCTCTCGGACGTGGAGCCCGAGCCCGCGACCTTTTGCCACGCGACGGCGGTGATCGAAGCGGGCGCTACCGTTCACGAGAGCGCGCACGTGGGAGC
>DATEMX010000591.1:0-5599 GCA_035275365.1 Polyangiaceae bacterium
CTCGCTCGGGCCGTGCAGCGAGCGCGCGAGGTCGCTTCGCGCATGGGAACCGCGGGGCCGAGCGCGGTCCACTTGCTGCTCGCGCTAATCCACGATCGCAAGAACGGCGCGCACCGCGCGCTTGAGCAATGCGGTGTCGACGTCTCCCGGCTCAGGGCCGCGGCCATGCAGCTCGCCCTTGGAAGGGTGGGGCCCCGGCGAAGCCCGCAGCAAGACGTCGCCGTCGGCCAGGCCGTCGGTGTTCGCGTTCCCATAACGCCGCGCCCGGCTTCCACGGGATCGACGATGAGCACCATGCCGCAGCCCAACGCGCACCCGTCCGCGTTCAGTCCCCCGCCGTCCGCTCCACCGGCCTCGAAATCGACGCCGCCGCCCGCGCCCTCCGCGACGCCCGTCCTCACCATGCCCCTCGCTCCGGCGCGCACGCCGAAGAAGCGCGCGCGCCACGCACCTTCGTCCGACTCACCCTTCGCGCTCGATCCCAAGCACTACCCCGTCC
The DNA here is from genome assembly GCA_035275365.1 of Polyangiaceae bacterium. GTDB lineage: Bacteria > Myxococcota_A > Polyangia > Polyangiales > Polyangiaceae > DASWDH01. The sequence continues at coordinate 500 of DATEMX010000591.1, forward strand.
TCGCTTCGATCGGGCGAAACCTCACGCAAGCGGCCGCCGAAGGATCGCTCGAGCCGGTGGTGGGACGTTCCACCGAGATCGACCAAGCGCTCGACATCCTCGCCAAGCGTCACGCCAATAACCCCCTCTTGCTCGGGCCCGCGGGCGTCGGAAAGACCGCCGTCGTCCACGGGCTGGCGCAGCGCATCGCCGCGCGGGACGACGTGTGCACCCTCGACGATCGCATCATCATCGAGATTCCCATCTCCGAGCTCGTTGCTGGCACCAACGTTCGCGGGTCGCTCGCCGAACGCGTCCAGGCCATTCGCAACGAGGCGCGCGAGGCGATGGGCCGCGTCGTCGTCTTCTTCGACGAGATCCACACGCTCTTCGCCGGCGAAATGGCCGACGAGATCCAGGGCGATCTCAAGATCGCCCTCTCGCGCGGCGAGCTGCCGTGCATCGGCGCGACCACGCCCGAGGAGTACAAGCGCACCATCGAGGTCGACGCCGCGCTCGCGCGACGCTTCTCGATGGTCGAAGTCGTCGAACCCGAAGAAGCGGTGGCGCGCGAGATCTTGGCGGGATGTGCGCCCGCGCTCGCCAAGCACCACGGTGTTCACTACGCCGACGACGTCTACGCCTCGACCGTGGCGTGGTCGATCCGCTATTTGCCCGGGCGCGCCCTGCCCGACAAGGCCCTCTCGGTGCTCGACCTCGCCGGCGCGCGCGCGCGCCGTCGTTCGGCGCGCGTCGTCACGTCGCAAGGGATCGCCGAGGTCGTGGCCGAGCTCGCCGACATGCCGATCGAGCGCCTCTTGGAGACCGATGGCGAGCGCATGCTGGCCCTGGAGTCGCTCTTGGGTGAGCGGGTCGTCGGACATCACTCCGCGCTCGCGCGCATGGCCAACATCCTCAGGCGAAACGCCGCTGGTTTCCGCGCGCGGAGGCCCATCGGCACCTTCCTTTTGCTCGGCCCCACCGGCGTTGGCAAGACGGAATCGGCCAAGGCCATCGCCCACGCGCTCTTTCATTCCGAGAATGCCATGACCCGCGTCGATATGGCCGAATACGCCGAGTCACACGCCATCGCGCGGCTCATCGGAGCGCCGCCTGGCTATGTCGGCCACGACGCGGGCGGTCAGCTCACCGAGGCGGTACGCCGCCGGCCCTACCAGGTTCTCCTGCTCGACGAGATCGAAAAGGCTCACCGCGACGTGCTCGAGGCGTTCCTCGGCGTGTTCGACGAAGGTCGCCTCACCGACGGCCGCGGCAAGACCGTCGACTTCACCAACACGGTCATCATCCTCACGTCGAACCTCGGCGCGCGCGACGTCAGCGCCAAGGCGATCCGCACGATCGGCTTCGGCAGCACCTCGGTAGAGCAGCGCGTGATGCAGATCGAGGAGGCCCTCGTGGGCGCCGCGCGTTCGGCCCTGCCCCCCGAGCTCTACAACCGCATCGACGAGGTCATCGCCTTTGCCCCCCTCCAACGGATAGAGGTCGCGGAAATTGCGCGCCGACTCTTGGCCGGCCTCTCGAAGACGCTCGACCAAGCGCGCGGAGTCCTCCTCGACGTCGAAGACGAGGCGATCGACGCGCTCCTCGACGCGGGCGGCTTCGATCCCGAGCTCGGCGCGCGGCCCATGAAGCGAACGATCGCGCGACTCGTGGAGGCTCCCATCGCCGACATGATCCTGCGCGGCGAGGTCGGGCGCGGCGACGTGGCACGCCTCACCGTAGAAAATGGCGAGATTGTCGTCGACGTGGTGAGGGGGCACCGTGTGCGGTCAAGTTGCCCCGCTCCCTCGGCGGATCATGGCAATTTCGGTGTCCGCACCGCCTGAGCCTAGCTACGATCTCTCTCTGCGAGAGGAAGTTGACCGTGGAAGCCAAGCCACCGGCCGATGTGCCATTTCCTGAAAGTTTATGTCACAGGTGTGCGGCGCCACCCAAATACGTACGCACGGCGAGCTCGACGTTCATTCTCTGCCCGCTGCTGCCACGCAAATATCCGCCGCAACCCGTGCGTACCTGCGATCTATTTCGCCCTCGAGCCGGTTCATAGACGTCGACATCGACGGGGACTTGTTCCCGCCGAGGTTCAGGCGGCAGTTCTGTTGGCTGTGGTTGGCAGAACACCGATCCATAGGTAAAGTCCGCCCCGCCTTCGCTTAGGAAAGCTCCAACTTTTTTTTGGGGCGTCGCGAATAACTTCCGCGGACCCTGCGTCCGACCAAAACCGAGGACAATGACAATGACAAGACTCCAGATTTCCTCTCTCGCTGTAATTGGCGCCATCACCACCTTCCTCAGCGCGCGCGCCCCCGCCGCGCAGCCGTCGGACGTCGCCCCGGCCTCCCCCGCCAAGGAGTTTGCCTGCGGTGCGAAGGAGAACCCCTGTCCGATGCAGAAGTGGATGAAGGACAACATGGCCAACGCGAGCGACGGCCCGTCGCTCAACAAGGCCCTCACCACGGTCGCCGGCAAGAACCCCGACCCGTCGTTCACTGAATGGTCGAAGATCGCGAAGGGCGGTGCCGACCTTGCTGCGAAGGGCGACGTCGACGGTGCGAAGAAGTCGTGCAAGTCGTGCCACGATCTCTACAAGAAAAAGTACAAAGACGAGATGCGCGACAAGGCGTTCTAAGCGCCCGCCGTCTTTCCTCAAATCGAACCTTCACGGGGAGGCCGAGCCGCGCTCGGGCTCCCCTGACTCGTTTGTGCTCGGCGGATTTCTCGTTCCTGCCACAACTTAGATTGCGCGAATCGGCGTGGCGCCGGGTCGGAGAGCTTGAAGGAGCTCGGTCCCCTAATGTGCCTACGCCGTCGTGCGCTTTCTCTCACGCTACTCTTCTCCTGTGCCATGGCTGCCTGCAGTGGGAGGCTCGTCGAAGGCGATGAAACTAGCGCCGATCCGGCCGGAAATCCGGACGCTGGCGCCGCGGGCCCCGCCGGAGATCCGGACGCCGGCACCGCCGATCCGCCGGCGGGTCCGAATCCGCCCGCGCCCGCCGTCGATACGGGCCGTTTGGCGCCCGACGTGCGACGCGCGCTCGCCAACCTGCCCGCCGCCGAAGTCGTCGCCGAGGGCCACCAGGGCCTCGCTGCTTTTGTGCGGGGGAATTTGGGGAAGGTCGCCGTCAGCACGGCCGGAGTGCTCGATCGAGACTTGAAGCAAGCGCTCGAGCCGATTGCTCCTGTCTTTCGGCTCGATGCCGTCGACTTGCACGCGACGAAGATCAGCGTCGACGAGCTCGGGCAGACGCACGTTCGTTTGCGTCAGACCCGCAACGGGCTCGACGTCATCGGCGGCGATCTCCGCTTGCACATCGACAAAGACGGTACGATTGCAGTGGTCAACGGCACGGCGCACGGCGTGATCGACGGTCCTCCGCCGGTTCCGACGGTTGCTCCCGCGGATGCGACCGTCGCGGCGCTGGCCTTCTCCGGCAATGGCTCGCTCTCGGCCTATCCCCCGTCGCTCACGTATGCGATCGTCAACTCGACCGGTGAGCTCCACCTGACTTGGGATGTGCGGGTGGAAGGCGTCAATGGTCGCGGCGTGCTCCTCGACACTCGCGTGCTCGTCGACGCTCACACCGGCCAGGTCGTCGACAATCTGCCGCTCCTCCTCAGCGGCCGGTCGCGCACGCTTTCCACCGCTGACGGCACCGACGCCATCCCGGGTCGGTTTTTGTTCGGCGAAAGCGGTCCCCTCGACTATTCGAACCTGCCCGCCAATGACAACCATTGGTGGCTCGGCAACGTGTACGACGCCTACCGCGCCATCTACGGGCGCGACTCTTACGACTTTGCCGGCGCCACGCTCGACAGCACGATCGACTACGTGACCACCGCCGGCGTTCGGAACAATGCCTTTTGGCACGGCATGTACCATCGCCTGCTGTTCGGACCCGGTGACGGCGTCAACTATGGCAACTTCGCCGCCTCGGGTGATGTCGTCGCCCATGAATTCACGCACGCCGTAACCGGTTCGGAGTCGGCCCTGACGTACGCCGGCGAGTCGGGGGCGCTCAACGAAGCGATGTCCGATATGTTCGCGGCCATTCTCGCCGAATACAACCGCGGCTACATCGACCAAGGAACATTCTGGATCGCCGAGGACATCCATCAGCCGAACGAGCCCGGCGAGCACGCCATGCGCTACATGGACGATCCCACACGCGACGGGTACTCGCGCGATCACTACGCCACGCGGCGCGAACCGGGATTTTGTCTCCCCGACGAACAGAATGACTGGTGCGGCGTCCACGGTAACTCGGGCATCGCGAACCTCGCCTTCTACCTGATGGTCGTGGGCGGCAATCGAAGCGGAGTGACGGTCACCGGGGTCGGCATGGCCAAGGCTCGGCAGATCGTCTATCGCGCCAACACCCGGTATCTCACGTCGAGCGCCACGTTTACCACGATGCGTGCCGCGTGTTTACAAGCGTCGCGCGATCTCTACGACGCCACCACCGCCGAACGAGTGGGCCGCGCGTGGGATGCGGTGGGCGTGTGGAGCGCTGAACCGAACGACAACTTCTCGGCCGCGACCAACATCGCGAGCTTGCCGTTCACGATCTTCGGCAACACGTATCATGCCTCGCAAGAAGAAGGCGAGGCTGGTTTCGGCTCGAGTGTTTGGTTCAAGTGGACGCCCACGCGATCGGGTACCGTGGGATTCAACCTCATCGCCGACGGTGTGACGCCTCTACTCTATGTGATGACGGGCACGAAACTCGACTATTCGCTCAACACCGTGACGAAAAGCGACCCCCGGGTAAACGTCGTTGCTGGCAGCACGTACCGCATTCAGATCCACAACGAACCATGGGAGACCACCGGCTTTCGATTCGAGGGCGACTACGTGCAGGACGCCATCGTTTACGTGAGTGATTTGAGCTGGAAATCGGCTACCAATGGGTTCGGGCCGGTCGAGCGGGATCGAAGCAACGGCCAGGCCGCGGCCGGCGACGGCAAGGTGCTCACGCTAGGCGGTACGACGTACAGCAAGGGACTCGGCGTTCACGGAGCATCCGACGTCCGCTTCGATCTCGCGGGCAAGTACGCCCGTTTCCTCGCTTCGGTCGGCGTCGACGACGAAGTCGGCGCAAG
>DATEMX010000592.1:0-4361 GCA_035275365.1 Polyangiaceae bacterium
CTCTCGGCCCGCAGGCGAGCTCGCTTGCGAGCGAACCCATCCCGCTCTTCTTCGGGGTGACGCAGCGGATCGAGCTCCACTTCGGGGCCGAGCGCCACGGCCTCCGCGAGCCATCGCTCGGCGCCGCCCGCATCGGATGCCGTCAGGGCGAGCTGCCGTTCGAGCATGCACCACTCGACCAAAACCTCCGCGCCTCCGGCGCCACCACCACGATGGGCGATATCGTTGGCGATCGTCCGGACGAGGCTTTGGGCGAAGCCGCGATCGAGCCGGGTCAGGGCGCTGCGCGCCGCGTCGAGCGATTGGATCACCTGCGCCGCCCAGTCGGCTCCTGCGCCCTGGTCGCCCATCGAGATTCGCGCCATGACGTCGGCGCTCCCCAAGACGCGATGGCCGCGCGCCGACAAATCCGCGCCGAGCCTGTCGGCCTCGACGAGCGGCGGCAATTGGCCAGGCGCGTCGAGGGCGATGACGGCGATGCGGTCGGCAACTGCCGCGTGACTGATCGAGATCAAAGCAGCCAAAGCCGAAGCCGCCGCGTGGGAGCGCACGGCCAGCAGACTACCGGGACGAAGCGCGATATGCCATGGCCCTGTCGCAGGCTCGCCTACCTCCTCTTCTGCGAGGAGCCAGCGCGATCCGCTATGCTCCTTTCGTGGCCCTGGGTCGGTACCGCGAGGAAGTGCTGCTGGGTACGGGAGGCATGGCCGAGGTGTGGCGCGCGCGGGGGCCGAACGGGATGGTCGCGCTCAAACGGCTCCTGCCCCACGCGGCGCGCAACGCGTCGGTCGCGTCGGCGTTCGAGCGCGAAGGGCGTCTCCTGGCTCGGATCGCCCACCCCAACGTCATCGCCATCGAGGAGATCGTGCGGGACGAACGCGGGACGTGCCTCGTGCTCGAGTACGTCGAAGGCGCCGACCTCCGCGCAGCGTCGGGCAAGCCGATCTCCGAGCGACTGGCGTTGCGCATCGCTCACGATCTGTTGGAGGCGCTCGCGGCCGTTCACGGTCTCCGCGATGACGACGGGCGCGCGCTCGGACTCATTCATCGTGACCTCAGCCCGGCCAACGTACTCGTCGGCGTTCAGGGGACGGTCAAATTGACCGATTTCGGTATCGCTCGCGGCCGCACGGGCTCGCACGCGACGACGGGACAGAACATCAAAGGAACGCTCGCGTACCTCTCGCCCGAGCAGGCCCGCGGGGCGCCCGTCGACGCGCGCAGCGATCTCTTCTCGGTGGGTGCGCTCCTCTTCGAAATGCTGACAGGAACGCCGATCTACGACGAGGACGAACCGCGGTTGGCACTGGCGCGCGCCCGGGCAGGGGAGGTGTCGTCGCTGACGGCGCTGCGGCCGCAGATCGCGTTCCCGATCGCGGAGCTCGTCGATCGCGCCCTCGCCGAGAGGCCGAGCGACCGATTCGCGACGGCCACCGCGATGCTATCGGAGCTCGAGCGCGTGGCGGCGCAGACCTCGGGGATGGCGTCGAACGAAGAGCTCGGGGCTTTCGCCCGAAGGCTGGTGCAAGAGTCCGACAAGCCAGCGTTGCGGGTCGACGCCGCCGGGCATCGTCGACCGAGCCGCGCACCGAGGATCATCGCGCTTTCATTTGCCGCCGTGCTCGTCTTCGCGGCGGGCCTTGGGTGGTTGCTGCGCGCGAGAAGACCCGCCGAGGCCGTCGTGCCGCCCCGGGCAAGCTCGCCAGCGGCCATCGCGCGCGAAACGACAGCGGCGCCCGTACCCGCTGGATCGGAGGCGGCGCCCATGCCCGCTGCATCGGCGGCGCTGCCGGAGGCGCCGAGCACCGAAGCCGCACGCACCGCCGCACCGATGCCCAAGACCCTTGCGCGGCGCCGGCTGGTCGAAGAGCCGGCGAATGCCAAACGTGACAACGGCTTGCTCGACATCGGATCGGAGCCGGGGTTTGCGTACGTGACCATCGACGGCGTGCAGGCAGGTGCCACGCCGCTCTTCGGCAAGGAGGTCGCACCCGGAACGCACCTGGTCAACGTCTCGCGCGAGGGCTTCGGGTCGAAATCGTTTACCGTCGAGGTCCGCTCGGGCGATAGAATCAGCCGCGTCGTCAAATTCCCATGAAAAGCTCCGACAAGTCCACGGGCGTCGCACCGACCGAAGTCTTCCGGCGAGAATCGCCCGCTCTTGCCGAATCGATCGCGCGCCTCGTCGTGGTCGAGGGGCCCGACCGCGGGGCCGCGCTGGCCCTCGTTCGCGCCCAAGCGACCGTGGGCCGGCACCCGACCAACGACTTGGTCCTACACGACCTGCGAGTGTCGTCCGTTCACCTCGAGTTGAGCCGCCGGCGCGGCGGTCGCGTGCTCGTGCACGACGCGGGAAGCACCAACGGCACGTGGATAGGCGACCAGCAGATCGTCGACGGGGTATTTGGGCCTGGGGTCGTGCTCCGGGTGGGGGACACGCTCCTTCGCGTCGAGGCCGACGAGAACACCACATCGGACCCGCTCGCGGCAACGGCGCGGTTCGAAGGGCTCATCGGCGCGACCCCCGAAATGCGCGAGCTCTTCGCGGTGCTCGAGCGCGTGGCCCCCAAGGCGCTCACGGTGCTCGTGCAGGGCGACACCGGCACCGGCAAGGAGGAGGTCGCCCGCGCGGTCCACGCGCGGAGCCTGCGGTCGCAAGAGCCCTTCGCGGTGCTCGACGCCACGACGATCCCCGCCACCCTCGCCGAATCGGTGCTCTTCGGGCACGAGCGTGGCGCCTTCACGGGTGCCGAGAACCGTTACCAAGGCGCGTTCGAACGCGCAAACGGTGGGACGCTCTTCATCGACGAGGTCGGGGAGTTGCCGCTCGGGTTGCAGCCCAAGCTGCTCCGTGTGCTCGAACGTCGAGAGATCACCCGTGTGGGCGGCAAAGACGCCATCCCCGTCGACGTCCGCGTGATCGCCGCGACACACCGTGATCTGCGGCTCGAGATCGACAGCGGACGTTTCCGCGAGGATCTCTATTTTCGTCTCGCCCAGGTGAGGGTCTCGCTCCCGCCGCTGCGCGCCCGCGCCGAAGACATCCCCGATCTCGTGTCGCATTTTCTAAGGCAATGCGCCGAGCCCGGCCAGACGATCCCGACCATCGACGGCGAAGCGCTCGATGAGCTCCGCCGCCGACCCTTTCCGGGAAATGTCCGCGAGCTCCGCAACATCGTGGCTCGCGCCGTCGCGCTCTCGGAGGACCACTGCGTCCGTGTCGGCGACATCGCCGGCGAGGGATACGGGTTTCGCGGCAGCGAGGCCGAGCGCCACGCGCTCGACCTCTCGGGCACGTTCGCCGAAGCCAAGGGCCGCGCCATCGAGCGGCTCGAGCGGGCGTATCTCGAAACCCTCATGCGCAGATGCGGAGGTAACCTCTCGAAGGCGTCGCGCGAAGCCGATCTCGCGCGGCACCATCTGCGCGACCTTCTCCGAAAGCGAGGCCTCTACGGCGAAGGCGGCGGCGAGGGCGGCAGCGACGGTACCTGACGAGCGCTGCCGGCGCTGACTCGAACGGCGGCCTTTTGCGTCACGGCGGCCTGCCGGTGAACGTGGCTTGGAGATAGCTCCCTGAAGCTTGCAGCGAATAGTCGCCGGCGAGCACCGCGCCGTCGCGTCGCGACAAAGTGACGCGGATCGGATCGGTGACCGCCAAAAGATCGGCGGGAATACCAAAGGCGATCGGTTCGGCGTGGAAGAACGGCCGTTCGCCGTCGCCCACCGCGCGGCTGAAGACGCCCACGGGCGTGATCTTCTGACCCTTGCCGAGCTCGTTGCCGACGACCAGCTTCTCGAGCACAAAGTCGGTGATGGCCTCGCGCGCTCCACCGTCGATCTCGGCAAGCCCCAACACCACGATCCGCCGCGGTACGTCCCAAGCCTGCGCGAGTTGAAGCGGCGCCATCGGCGCCTCGGAGAGCCTCGCCATCATGGTCGTGCCATGGACCTGCAATTGGCGGAAGGCGTCGTAGCCCTCGACGGTGATCTGGAGCGGCCTATTCACGTCGACGTCGGAGTGCGAGAACGCCTGCGTGAGCCGGCAGTCTTGGTTCGACAGGACAGGCGCGCGGCGGAGATCGTCGTACACCCGCGGCGCCTCACCGTGTTCTTGAACGGTGACGACGAAACCGTCGACGCCGATGCAGCTCGAATCGCCGTCGGGAGGCCTCTGCACGATGACCGTTTGCTCTTCGGTCGGCGCCGTGCAGCCCACGAGGCGGGTCGCGGCGGGGATCACGAGCCAGCGCGCCAACGGACGAGAAGGCCGCCGGCGCGGGCGGGGGCGGAACGAGCGAGTCACCCTTGCAGCATAGCAAGGAGCTGGGCTTCGCGGACCAGGGGCGGCGGTGACCGCCCCT
>DATEMX010000593.1:0-3634 GCA_035275365.1 Polyangiaceae bacterium
AGAATCCTTCACGCCGGTCGATCGCTTGAGGAGCGATTCCCCGAGATCGCCGAGCTGGCCGAGCAGGCCGCTCACGACGGCGAGCGCGACGCCGTCGACGAGCGCGAGCGCCGGCAAGTACCAGAAATGCGCCACCAGCGCGCCGATGGTGGCCCCGCCCAGCGCTCCCCAGAGCCCGGCGACGGTCTTCTTGGGGCTGACCGCTTCGTAGAGCTTGCGGCGGCCGAGAAATCGCCCGGCAAAATATCCACCCGTGTCGGCGCCCCAAGCGAAAGTGATCGCCAAGAGCACGTAGCCAGGGCCGGACGGGCCCTGCTCGCGGCGCAGGAGGGTCAGCAACGTCAAGAGGCCGATCCACAGAGGACCGAACGTCGTGCCCGCCATGCGCGCCGCGGCCGTGGAAATGTCCCCGAGGCGGAGGAGCGCGAGCAGGATGGAGAAGATCGGAAGCGCCGCGAGGAGCGCGAGGAGCGCGCGAGGCTCGTCGCCAAAAGCCAGGAGCACGAAAGAGACCCCGAGCGTCGCCGCGATCCCGGCCACCTGCGCGAGCGCGTCGTTCGGGTGGGTCATCCGAAAAAACTCCAAGCCCGAGAGCCCCGTCGCCACCACGATGAGGGCCGTCCAGCCCCAAACCGGCCCCAAAAACAGAAGGACGAGCAGGAGCGGCGCGACGACGGCAGCCGTGAGAACTCGCGTGGCGAGATTCGAGCGCGCGGGGGAGCTCACCAGAGGCCAACCCGGTATCATGCCGTCCGGGTAGGTAGCAATGCCATCTGTTATCCTGGGGACGATGTCCTGCCACCCAGGTCCCTCCACCGATAGTCTCGCCGCGACGCTTCGCGTCCGCATGGGTAGCCACGATGCCCACTATGCCGGCGAGCTCGTGGACGGCGCGCGCGTGCTCGCCCTCTTCGGCGACGTGGCCACCGAGCTTCTGGTTCGTCTGGACGGCGACGAGGGGCTCTTCCGCGCCTATGACATGGTGGAATTTTTGGCTCCCGTGCGCGCTGGCGATTACCTCGAAATCCGGGGCGTGGTGACGGCCGTCGGCAACACGTCGCGCCGCATGGAATTCGAGGCCACGAAGGTCATCGAGAACGCCCGCGAGCCGGGCCTTTCCGCCTCGGCGTCGAGGGTGCTGGCCGCGCCCGTCGTGGTTTGCCGCGCCAGCGGGACCTGCGTGGTGCCGAAGGAGCTCCAGCGGTCATCCTCGTCGCGCGCCGGGCCAGGCCGCTCGGGCGACGCATCTGACCTCATCCTCACGGCCGCCATCGTGGGGGCGGAGGTCACCCGCGAGCAAAGTCCGTACATCCCCATTACCGCTGAAGAAATCGCCGACGAGGCCGCGCGCTGCGCGGAGGCGGGAGCCGCGGTCATTCATCTGCACGTTCGGAATCCCGATGGTTCGCCGAGCCAGTCGAGCGAGCTGTTTCTCGCCGCCATCGACAGGGTGCGAGCTCGATGCGACGCGATTGTCCAAACTTCGACGGGCGGTGCGGTGGGCATGAGCATCGATGAACGAGCCGGCCCGCTCGCGTGCCGTCCCGAGATGGCGACGCTCAACTGTGGCTCGCTCAATTTCGGCGACGACGTCTTCGTCAACACGCGCCCGCAGATTCGCGACCTCGCTCATCGCATACGCGCGGCTGGCAGCATGCCGGAGCTCGAGTGCTACGAGGTCGGGCACTTGCACGAAGCGCTCGGGCTCCTGAAGGAGGGCGTGCTCGAGGCTCCGTTGCATTTTCAATTCGTCCTGGGTGTGCCGGGCGGCATCGGCGCCCGCGAAGACGTGCTCCGCTTCATGATCGCGCAGATCCCCGAAGGCGCGAGCTGGGGTGTCGCCGCCGTAGGCAGGCACCAAAAGCCCTTGACCGAGCTGGCGATGAAGCTCGGCGGCCACGCGCGCGTCGGCCTCGAAGACAACATTTACCTCGCCAAAGGCGTGCTCGCCGAGGGCAGTGCGCCCCTCGTTTCGCAGGCGGCCGCCTTCGCTCGCTCGATTGGCCGCGAGCCCGTCTCGCCGGCGCGCGCGCGGGCCATGTTGGGGCTATCGAAAGGCTGAGGATGCGGGCCAAGCGCGCTCTCGTGCTGTGCGCGCTCGTCGCGCTTTCGATGCACGTGCTCTTGCCGGCGCCTCCGCCGCGCACCCTCGACGGTCTGGCGGCCATGCTGAGCGCCGCGACGGGCGGCAAGGTGAATCCGTCCGACATCGGTTGGGAGCCGAGCCCAGGTATCCTCACCGAGCTCGTTTTGGGGCGCCGCCTCCTCTTCCTCGCCAAGAGCGGCGACGGCGGTCGCGATCTCTTTCGCGCCCGCGTGCGCGTTACCATGGAGGGGCGCCCGATCACCGTCGCCGGCATTCACAATCTTTCCGCGACGCCGCTCGGCGACGAGCAAAGCCTCGTCGTGAACGGCGAGCGCGTCGCCTTCGCCACCGCGGCGTATGGAAAAATCGAATCGGTGACGCTCCTCGACTTGTCGGGCAAGCCTTTCCAAGAGAGCGCATCGTATGTCGACGTAGCGACTTCTCTGGTGACCAATTGGCAAGAGACGGGATCGCTGGCAGGCATCGGACGCGTCGACGTTCATTTCGATACTCCTCTCTACGACGTTCGCCTCGCGCTCGGTCCAGAGGTCTTGTCGATTGAGTCCGGCAGCGCGTCGCAAGCCGTCGATGTCGGAAGCGGAGCGCTCTTGGGCCCCGGCGAGTCATCGGGTGTTCATGCTATCGCCGCGCCGACACTCCACAAGCGCCCCATCTTGTGGGCCGTCGACACCGTGCGCGCCGAGGTGGGGCCCGAGCCGGTCGCGATGGTCGAGGCTGCTGTATTCAATGCACGCGACATCGTTCGTCGTTCGGCCTACGCCGTCTTCGGGCCGGAAGCGCACACGCAAGAAGCGCCGCCGCCGCCTCCTCCTCCACCTTCACCGCAAAGTGCCCCGCGCACACTCGACGCCGTCGACGCTCAAAACGACGCGAGCGTTTGGCCGCCCGCTCCCATCGCGGCCATTTGGAAAAACCCAGAACCCGGCGAAGGCACGTGGGAGCCTGTCGTTTATCCGTGGCTCAAGCGTCTGCCGACCAAGAGCACGGCGTCGGGCGGGCCACCTCCGTATTTCTATCGCACCCTGGTGCGCCCCGATCCCGACAGGCCATACGCCAAAGTCCTCATCGTGGCGATGGATATGCGCCAGCTCGAGCTCGACATGGAGGCGGGGGTCGAAGATCCAAAGCCGCTGACGGGACCACACGGGTCGGGCAAGATCCCCCGCGACCCCATGGTGCTCAGCCGAATCGTAGGCGCCTTCAACGGCGCTTTCAAGACTACGCACGGCGAATACGGCATGATGGTTCATCGCCGCGTGCTCCTGCCGCCCAAGCCCGGAGCGGCGACGCTGGTCGTCTCCGACGACAAGCGTATCGCACTCGGAACGTGGGGCCCTTCGGCGGAGATCCCGCCTTGGGTCATTTCCTATCGACAGAACCTCGAACCGCTCGTCGAAGACGGGCGACTCTTGCCGAGTGGCCGCACGCAGTGGGGTTGGCAACTGTCGGGAACGAGCATGCTCACCGAGCGTTCAGGCACGTGCGTGACGGCGAGCGGTCAGCTCTATTACCTTTGGGGCGACGAAG
>DATEMX010000594.1:0-4011 GCA_035275365.1 Polyangiaceae bacterium
CATCGAGCCCGCCGGGTTGCCTGCCACGCCAGCGGCCGAGGCCCTCCCAGGGGCCGCCGAGGAGGCATCCGAATCGCCTTTGGCCGGCGCGCCGCCCTTGCCGAGCTCCGGCAGGGGAGGGGCGCGCGTCCAACTCACCAATCCGAAGAAGATATTTTGGCCCGATGATCACCTGACGAAAAAAGATCTCTTCGACTACTACACCGGCATCGCGCCTACGATCTTGCCTTACCTCTTCGAGCGTCCCGTGGTCCTCGTGCGCTATCCCGACGGCATTGCCGGCAAGAATTTCTACCAATGGAACGTTCCGACCGGCACTCCTAGTTGGGTGAAGACCATCACCGTGCGTCGCGACGAAGACTCGGGCCGCGAGGTGACCTGCTTTCTGATCAATGACGCAGACACGCTCGCCTACGTCGCCAACCTCGGTTGCATCCCTCTGCACGTGCTCGCCGCGCGCGCCGAGAGCCTCGACTCGTGCGACTTCATCACCTTCGACTTCGACATCGGAGGCTCGCCCATCGCCCACGCCGTGGAGCTGGCGCTCTCGCTGCGTGGGCTGCTCGGCGAACTGGGGCTCGTGGGCTACCCGAAGACGTCGGGGCAGTCGGGGCTGCACGTCTTGGTGCCGATGGGTCCGTCGGTGTCGTTCGATACCGCGCGCGCCCTCGTCGACCTGCTCGGGCGATTGCTCGAACGGCGCCACCCGAACATCGGCACCATGGAGCGTCGCATCAACCAGCGGAACAACCGCGTGTACATCGACACGGGCCAAACGGGTCGCTCGCGGACCATCGTCGCCCCGTATTCGGTGCGCGCGCACAAAGGGGCGACGGTCTCCACGCCGCTCGATTGGGACGAAGTCGGCGCCACGCTGACGCCGACCCGCTGGTCGATGCTCTCGGTGCCGAGCCGCGCGGCCGAGCGAGGCGATCCGATGCGCAGCATGCTCACCGACCGGCCCGACGTCGCCCGCGCGGTGAAGCGGCTGGAAGCGCTGATCAGGAGCGACGCGGCCAAGAAGTAGGACTATCCTCCGCGCCCATGCCGGTTTGGATCGGGACGTCGGGCTTCAGCTACAAAGAGTGGAAGAAAAATTTCTACCCGCCCGACCTGTCCGAGAAAAGATTTCTCTCTTACTACGCCACTCGGTTCAACGGCGTGGAGATTGACTCGACCTTTTACCGCATGCCCGCTCCCAAGGCGCTCGACGCGTGGAAAGAGTCGACGCCCGAGGCCTTTCGCTTTGCCATCAAGGCATCACAGCGGATCACCCATTTCGGACGCCTCGCGCTGCCCTCGGAGTCGCTCGACTACTTCTTGTCGGTCTTGCCGAAGCTCGAATCGCGGCTCGGCATCGTGCTCTATCAGCTGCCGCCGTCCTTCAAGCAAGACTTGCCGCGGCTCGAGGCGTTCATCGCCGCGCTCCCGAAAGGTACGAAGGCGGCGTTCGAGTTCCGTCACCTCTCGTGGTTCAACGACGAAACCTTGCGCGCGCTCGAGCGAGGTGGCGTCGCGCTATGCGTCAACGACAACGACGAGTTCGAGTGCCCCGTGGAAATCACCGCGCCCTACACCTACGTTCGGCTGCGGCGCGAAGCATACCCGGCCGAGAAGCGCACGGCGTGGCGGGAGCGTTTCAAGAACTTTGCAGAGCGCGGCATCGAAGTGTTTGCCTTCATCAAGCACAAAGACAATCCCGACGCGCCGCTCATCGCGCTCGAGTTCGCCGAGGGGATCGCCCGGCCGAGTCTCTAAGACCTCCGCTCTTTTGCCGCGCGAGAGTCCGTCGCGCAGAGTGAGTGCGGGGAGAGGGACTCGAGCATGTCGCAAGTCTTCGTTACGGAAGACGATCCGGACGTCCGCACGAGCATCGCTGAAATTTTGCGCGAAGAGGGCTACGACGTGCGCGAATTTCCGAACGGTGAAGAGACACTTCGAGCGCTCAAAGCGGGGGGCCGCCCTTCGGTCGTGCTCGTCGACCTGCTCATGCCCGAGATGAGCGGACAAGAGTTCGTGGAAGCGCTGCGCTCCGATCCGTCGCTCGCGGGCATTGCCGTCGTCATGATCACCGGGGCGAGGGCGACGTTCGACGACGTCGAGGTGCTGAGAAAACCTTTCGAACTCGAGGAGCTCGTAAGTGCCGTCGAGCGCCATTGTGGAGGAGCGGCCCGACCGTCCTGAGTCGACCCGCCACCTGACGCGACGCCGAGTTGCCGATCACTTCGAAAAAGCGGCTATCGAGTGGTGCAACGACGAGGTTCAGTGTACGCTGCTGTCGGAGCTCATGACGCACCGACTCCCCGCTGCTCGATGTTGGGTGTTCGCAGCGCTCGCCACGCCGTGGACCGGGTGCGGTGGCAACGACGCAGCCACCTTTGGTGCGGGCAGCGGCGCCACCACGAACGAAGGCGGCGCCGTCGTGAACATCGCCAAGAGCGACGCGAGCCTGTCGCTCGGTTCCCCCGAGGGAGGTCTCGTCGGTGCCGTGGGATCCACGTCTTTCGAAGACGCCGCGTGCGCGCGGGAGACGCGACAAGCGGCCAAGCTGCCGCTCGACATGTACATCATGCTCGACAGCTCGTATTCGATGCTCGAACCCGCTTCTGTCGATGCGGGCGCCGGCAACACGAAATGGAGCGCCGTGACGGCGGCGCTCAAGGCCTTCGTCAACGACGCTGCCTCGGCCGGCATCGGCGTAGGCCTCCAATACTTCCCGCTTACGCAGCCCGGCGTGCCAGAAGAATGCTTGGCCGATAGCGACTGCGGGCCGTTCGGGCCGTGCGGCCTCGTCCGGGTGTGCAGCGACAGCGACACGCGCTGCGACGTCAACGCCGATTGCCCCGCCGGGCAGACCTGCGAGCTCCTCGGCCTGTGCGGTCTGCAAGACGTGCCCTGCACGCCCGTGGGCGCCCGATGCTCGGTGCTTCCGAACGACCGGTGCAATGGCTTTCCGGGCTACTGCCAGAAGCGCGATCTCTGCGACGTCGCCGCCTACGCCAAGCCCGCCGTGAACATCGCCGTGCTCCCCGGCGCGGCGCCCGCGCTCGTTGCTTCGCTGACGGCGCACGTGCCAGCGGGGCTCACGCCCACGTCCGCCGCCCTCGGCGGTGCCATCTCCCACGCGCAATCGTTGTCGGCCAAGGCGCAAAACCACAAAGTGGTGGTCGTTCTCGCGACCGACGGCGAGCCGACCGAATGCGCGCCGACCGAAGTCGCTTCCGTCGCGAGGCAGGCGTCGGAGGCATTCCGGGCGGCGCCTTCGGTGGCGACCTTCGTCGTAGGTGTCTTCTCTCCCGCCGAGGCTGCCGTGGCCAAGCGCGACCTCGACTCCATCGCGCGGAGCGGCGGCACCTCGCAGGCGTTCCTCGTCAACACGGGCACGGACGTGACGGTCGGCTTTCGCGACGCGCTCAACGCGATTCGCACGACGGCGCTCGGGTGTGAATACGCGATCCCGAAGCCCGACGGCGGCACGCTCGACTACAACCTCGTCAACGTGCGCTTCACGTCCGGAGCGGGCCAAACGTCGACGCTCGGTTACGCGGGCTCGCAAGCCGGGTGCACCGCTCGCGGCGGTTGGTACTACGACAAGGACCCCTCCGCCGGCGCGCCCACGGCCATTCAGATCTGCGAAGCCACCTGCTCGACGCTGAAGGCCGACATCAAAGGGCAGGTCAACGTCCTGCTCGGTTGCACCACCCAAGCGGTGGTCAACTAGTAAGAAACCTCGGTCAAGCTGTCTCACCGTGACCCCGTTTCCCGCATCGTGTGTCGGGCGCAGCCCGGTGGGGGGCTAGTAAGGAACCTCGGTCAGGCTGTCTCACCGCGACGCCGGTTTCCTGCATCGTGTGTCGGGCGCAGCCCGGTGGGGGGCTAGCAGGAAACCCCTGTCAGACTGCCTCTGCAACGGTGACCTTCAGACCCAGCCCTTCGAGGCGTCGAGTCGGGCTCGTAACACCATAGAATCCTCGACCTCTGTGCCGTTGCGTCCGCCAGCATGCCACAACA
>DATEMX010000595.1:0-4622 GCA_035275365.1 Polyangiaceae bacterium
CAAGCTGCCCCAGAGGGTCCTCGAGATAGCTTTGCCGGCGCTTGCGGTGGGGGTCTTGGTGCCCCTTATCCCGCCGCCAGCAGGAGGAGGCGGAGATCGCCCCGGTCTCGACACGCATCCAGGCGCCAATTGACGGAGCGTTCGGCTTTCGTCGACAATCGCCGGATCGATGGGGCGATTTCAAGGTAGAGCTCGACTGCTGTCAGCGGTCGCGAGGGCAATCGCCGTTGCCCTCGCGCCTTTCGTCGCGTGCGGTTGCGCTTCGACGCCGGTCGTCCGCACGCCAGTGAACCGCCCGGTCCGGCCCCGCTCGGCCGACGCCGATATCGAGCTCGTCGAAATGCGCTTGGGCGCCAAGCGCCCGCGTAAGGAAGCGCCCGAGCTCGGCTTTACCGTCGAGGTGAGGATTCGCCCGCACCCGAGTGAGAGTCTCGCGCGCGCTTTCGTAGCGCCCAAGGCCAACGCTCCTTGCCGGGGCGGCGTGGCCGACGGCGGCGCGTGGATCGACGACGTGCTCGTCGCCGAGCGGCCACGCCGCGTGCGCGACTCCCATCGTGTCGAGCTCGAGTTTGCCTATCGAGAAACGCTCGACGCCATGCGCGACGGGTCTTTCGTCGACGTCGAGCTCGTCCAAGAAGCGGGTGAGGCGCGCTGTCTTCGCACCGCCCTCGCTAGCGATCCCGAATTCCCACTCGAAGCCAGGCCGGGATGGTCCTTCGGCGGCCCATTGCGCGTCCGGGTTCCGGTGACCTCCGTGTACAACACGAGCTCGGCCACGACCTTCGAAGGTTCGCTCGGGCGGTGGGTGGGGCCGCTCTACCTCGATGTCTCGGCGGGGCTCGGTTTCGGCTCGTGTCGTAGTTGCCCTGAAAAGCAAGACGGCTTCATCGGGCTTCCGATCGGCCTGCACGCCGCGGACTACGTGCAGCTCGGCAACCGCTACGCGCTCGGATTGGGTGTTGGCTATGCCGCGATCCCTGCGCTCTTTCCCGACCACGCGATTTGGTTCCACGCGCCACGAGCGTCGCTCACTTTGGCCACCGGCTCTCCGGCTCCGGCGGGATTTCCCTCCAACGTGCGTTCCGAAGCGTTGGGGTTGGAGCTATTTGCAGAAAGGTGGATCTATCGACTCGAAGGACGAACCGAGCAGGCGACCGTCCTCGGCCTCGGCCTGTCGTTCAGCGGCGCGATGTAGGACCCACGAGGTAGGCACTTCTCGGCCCCGCGTCAGTTATCGAAAGCCCAGATCGGAAGCGGAAAGGCGCCGACCGCGGCAGCGCGCCGCGCCACGGATCGTAGCCACGCGGCGTTCGCGTCGATTTGCGCATAGACCGGAGCGCCGCAATCGGCGTCGCCGCCCCGCGAGAGGATTCCCGTGAGTCTTCCGGTTGTATCGAAGGCGCCGCCGCCGGAATCTCCTGCGCACGGCCCGGCGTTCCCCATCCATTCCGAGTTCGCCACGAAAGGCGGCGCCCCCGAAGCCGTCGTAGCGCATCCTGCGCCCCTGCAAACGACGCGGAGGCCATCGCGCCGCAGGCGCCGCCCCGCCGACGTACCAGGGGCGCGCGCGCCATAGCCGATTGCCAAAAAGACGTCGCCTGGTGCGACGCGCTCCGCGAGGTTCGGAGCGACCGGCGCGGCCGCCAGGGGCGATGCCAACAACATCGCCGCAACGTCGGAGCCGCAAACGACATCGTCATCCGGCGCCGTGAGCTCGACGGGTCTCACGAACGGCCCTTCGCTCCTCACGACTGCATCAGTGAAAACGGCGATGTGGTCCAAAGTTCGCCAAGTACCGAACCGCGCATCGCCGCAGGCCACCTGATCCGCGTCTTGGGCGCGGTCGTTGGCCATGCCATCCGCACCGAGGACGACAGCGACGCAGTGCCGTGCCGTTACGACCAGGTTGGGCGCCAAGAGCACGCCGGAGCACAGCTTGGCTCGCGCGATGGGCAGAGCCCCACACGGCCCGTCGCACGTGAGCACCGCCACGACGAATGTATCGGCTGTGTCGGGCGGAGCCGATTCCACGGCGGGTGCCGGGCTCGAACACCCCAGCGTCAAACCGGTGAGCGGCAGAAGCGATCGGAACGAATTTGCAAATCCCCACTCCATGACGGCTGACGCAGGTCGACCCGGCGGCTCGGCCGTCAGGGAATGTCCGCTCCCCTCACGAGGTCGAAAGTGCCGTTCGCGACCCGCATGTGCTGGGGCGGATCGGTCGCGCTCGGTCCGGTTCGGCCGATCGCGATCAAGCCGCCGGAAAACGTTCCGCTGAGGCGCGCGCCGACGGCGCCGTACGATGCGATCACGATGGAGCAGGGCGTGGCCGAGGCCGAGTTGGTCGTGGCGTAGTCGGCGTTGTAGGTGAGACCCTGCGTCCAGCTGTAGCCCATGCCTATCGAGAGACCCCCGTCCGGCTCGTCGCCGCACGAGAAGCTTCCCGCCATCTTGCCGCGGACGAACAACTTGAGCCCGGTTCCTTCGCCAACCTTGGTGCCCGGGAGATGGGCGGTGATGAGCGTCTGATCCTTGCTCACCGAGTAGAAGCCGGAGAGAGCATCGGAAAAGTCGACCCGCATGCCATTGAAAACGCCGGACACAGGCGTCAAAGCTCCCGGATCGACGCCACTTTCGCCGGCAAGCGCCCCGCCGTCACCGCCGGAGGAGTCGGTAGAGCTCGACCCGCAACCGACGGCGAGCAACAGAAACACAAAACGCAAGCACATCATGTCCCCCTCTCGTCGCGCAGCGTAGCGGAAAATCCCCCGCCATGCGTCGATGGGGCGAGTCGGTTTTGGGCGAGCCCCCTGGCCGGACGTTCACCCCCCGTTCATGGGATGGACGGAACGGGGGCGATTGGGGCTCGCGGCGCTTGCGTTCCTTTCATGCGGGCCGATTTGAGAAAGTTGCCCAAGAACGCATACCGCATCAAGTCGAAATCGGTGACGGCGAGGATGACGAGCTCGTCCCCCCCTCGATTCGAAGTTTGATGCATCGCCCACCTCGGAACGAAGGCGAGATCGCCGGCCTGAACTTCGGTGATCCCTTGGTTGATACGGACGGTCCCCTTGCCGCAAATGACATAAAACAACGATTCGTACGGATGCTTGTGCAGCTCGTTGTTCTTCCCAGGCGGAATACGAAGAATGCGAACGTCGAGCACTTCGGTCGGGAATGGAACGCGCTCGACCGCGAAGTCAATGTTGAGCCGCTCGTTCACGTTGTCGTAGAGAGCGATGTTCCCCGCCGCGCCGGGGCGGCTCGAGAGCGCGGCCATGTCGGGCTGCTCGGGCGCCAGGGACTTTCGAGCTTGAATCTTGCCGGTCAGGCCCGCCAGGCGGCGATAAAGCAAATGGTCGTATAGGCCATCGAAGAATCTCGCTCGCAAGCTCATCGCACGGTCGAGCGCGTCCAGGCATGTTTCGTACCACCCGGCCGTCGACGCGTGATCCAGCACGATTCGCTCCAGCGTTTCGGCATGATCGTCGTCGCATTCCATGTGGAGATGGAAGAACTCGAGTTGTTGATCCGGAATCCCTGCCTTCAGCAATCCCTTGACGATCGTCTCGTACAAGCGAGCCACGATGCCTTCCGTCCCGAGCGACAGGAACGCCGCACCCGCAATGGCATTCGAATGAACGCAGAAATCGAGGTATTCGCGGACGAAGTAGCGCGTCGTATCGATGTATTCGATCGCCTCGACGTCGATGTTCAGCGCTTCGCGGAGAAAACAGCGAAATATCTCGGCGTGACGAGCCTCCGGAGCGGCCATCCCGCCTTCCTCCCACAGGTTCTCAGCGAGGCGTGCCCGATGGTAGTCGCTTTCGCAGTTCGCCATGAACCCGGCCAAGTAGCGGGTGAAGTTCTTCGAGTACAGATAATATTGCGAGAAGATAAGCCGGAAGTCCTCTCGATCGAGTGCGCCGTCCTCGCACGCCTTCAGCAACCGGCTCTGCCAGAGGTGGTGCTGACGCTGGACCGTGCGCAGTCGCTCGAACCGCTCCTGGGTTGTTCCCTCGCCCTCTGTCACCGGCGATTCCGGCTCCGCCGGACACTCTCCTCGCGATTCGATCGGCGTCGCACGGCGCGCGGCCCCTGTCGCGATGATGTCCCGACGTTGGTGCGGCATTCGCGCCACACCATCTGCCGCCCCCGCCTTCGTACCACCGTCCGTCGTCGATATGCTCATGGTCTCTTCCCCTTCCTATCGTTGATGAACGCCCATTTCACGGAGAGTCCTCGGTGCCGGTGATGGATTGTTTCCGAGACGCGTCCGAAGATCCGGCAGCGACACGGAGTCTTAACGATGTCGCCCCGCCAGGTGTCATTCGTGTTGACACGGCAATTGGAGGCCGCGCCGCTCCGATCGACATTGCCGTCAGTCGCTGCACGACGCCTTCGTGCGCGATGATCCCGTCATTGCCAGTAACGCAGCCCGCTCCGACATCGGTGAGAGCGCGACCGGCTTCTCGATCGAGAAAACACGGCCAGCGAAGCTGTCTCGCGCCATCCATCATGCCTCCCCGCCGAGGGCACCTGACGTTCGATTTCCGCGACTATCCGTATAAACGCGCGCGCGCGTACGCGCAAGCCCAATCGCGCTAAAAAAATTGACCGAG
>DATEMX010000596.1:0-9492 GCA_035275365.1 Polyangiaceae bacterium
CGTCGCGGCGCTCGACGGCGTCGACGCCAACGTCCTCAAGCTCAGCAATCCCAACCTCTCGCCGCAAGACCTCGACGGCGACGGTGTCGTTGACCTTTTGCACATGCCTCGAGGACGGGACTACGCCGTCTTTACGCCGCGCAAGCAGGGCACTTCATGGCGCTGGGTCGGCCGCCCGGTGACAACGGCTTCGAAGCAAGACGTGAAGATCGACTTCACCCACGACGCTTTCAATACCCGGGTGATGGACGTCAACGGCGACGGTTTGGTCGACGTCGTCTTCAGCTCGGCCACCGAGATGCAGACGTTTTTTGCGCTCGGCCGGTATCCAGGGGGCGACGGTCAATTCGGCCAAGCGACGTGGACCGGGGCGTCGAGCGCTGCCATCTCGAACCAACCCGTCACGTCGTGTGTCCCGTGGAAAGCGCAGGCAGTTCGGCTGGGCGATGGTGACATTCGCGTCGCCGACATGAATGGCGACGGCCTTCCCGACATCGTGCGCCTTCGTGCCGGCGATATTTCGTATTGGCCGGGGCGTGGAAATGGATTCTGGGGCACGGGCAACCACGACGGCTGCACCGCCGGAACCTACGGGCAGAACCGTCACGTCGCGATGGCCAATGGGGCCGAATTCGGGGTCACGGAAGGTTCCTCGCTCCTCCTGGAAGACGTCAATGGCGACGGGCTCGCCGACATCGTCAAGGTTCGTTTCGACGCCGTCGACATCTGGCTCAACGTCGATGGCGCCGGGTGGACCGATCGGTACGTGATCGACAACGTGCCCGTGAGGCCGCCGTCGCGAGACTATGCGCGTCTCATCGACATCAACGGCTCCGGTACCGCCGATATCCTCTGGGCTCAGGCTTCGAACTATCAATACATCGACCTGCAGGGCGGAGCTCGGTCGGGCGTCCTCACGCGAGTCAGCAACGGCTTCGGCAAGACGACCGAGCTGGAGTACACGACGTCGACGGCGCTGATGCTCAAAGCAGCTCATTCCGGGCAAGCCTGGACGGCTACGTCACCCGCTCCCGTGCACGTCGTCTCCCGCGTGAAGGTGCGGGACAACCTCGAACGCGTTGGCCGTGCCGGAGGCGCGATCGTCACGGAATACGGCTATCGCGACGCCGTCTACGACGGGCGGCAGCGCGAATTCCGCGGCTTTGCTCAGGCCGAAGCTCGAACCCTCGGCGACGCGAACAGCCCCACGTCCATCGCGCGCTCGTATTTCTTGCTCGGAGAATGCAAAGACGAAGTCCCCGGCGACGGCATCGACGTGTGCGCGACGTCCGAGCGCTGGCGGGATCACGGCCGTGAACCCTTGAAGGGGCTGCCGGTGCGCACTGAGCAGGTCAACGAAGCCGCAGAGTATCTGCAGACCGGTCATACCACTTATACACTGCGTAGGCTTTTCGTGGGGCTCGACGGCCGCGAAGTGCGCCACGCGTTCGCGAGCCGGAACGATACCTACCTTTACGATACCGGCTCGTTCGTGGCCGAGCCTTCGACCGTCGCTCTCGACGACGTCTTGCTCGAACGAACGCTCGGCACGGTAACGCCCGACACGAGCATCAACGTGCCTTTGGCGAGCACTTCGGGGCGCGCGCACCTCGTCGGTCGCGTCACGCTCGATGCGTTCGGCAATCAGCTCTCCCACGAGGCTCGCGGTTGTGTCGACGGCTGCGCCTCGATCGACGAAGCCATTTCGAGCTTTTCGACGCCGTACCGTCCGGCAGGCGATACGAGCGGGTGGCTCTATTTGCTGCGGGAAAGCTGGATCACCGGGAGCCGCCGGCCGGAGGAGATCCGCAACCACGCGCGCTTCGAGCACAATAGGTTCGGCGATCCCGTCCGCAAAGAGGTCGAGCTCCTCGGATCGCAGCCGCTCGAACGTTTCCATCAGACACCGGGCGCCGAGGGCCAAGGGCCGACGGGCGTCGTGAGCGATGGCTGGTTCGAGGCAGCTCGGTACAACGTCGATGCCTTCGGCCAAATGGTCCAATCCATAGGAGCCGAACATCGGTGCGAGAGCACCGAATACGACGCCGACTACGCACAGCTCATTACCAAGGCCACGGTCTACGCGGGTGCGCTCAATGCAACGACCTCGTGCGGCGCCGTCGCGCTGGAGACCAGGGGCATCTACGACCGCGGGTTCAGCGTCGCGCTCGAAACGACGAACGCACAAGGCGAGCTTTCACGCGCGACCTTGGACACCTTTGGGCGCGTCGTCGCGTCGTGGGATCCCGATCCGAACACACTCGGTCAGGTCTCGCCCGTGGCGTCCGACCGGTACGAATATTACCTCCCGACGGACGCGGTTCCCGTCGCGCGCATCCACCATCTCGAGCACGACGACTCCGATCCGAACGGGTCCGGATACCACGAGGAATGGACGTACACAGACGGTCTCGGGCGCACCATCGTCGAGATCGTCGAGGCCGATCCCATCGAGGACGGCGCAGGTTGGATCACCCGCGGCTTGGTGGACTACGACGCGAAGGGCGCGGTGCGTCGCGCCTACTTGCCGGAATATGATTCCGGCGACGCCTCGCAATACGCGCTGAGTGTTCCGCCCGCCGGACCGTACGTCAGCGAGAGGTTCGATGCGTTTGGTCGGAGCATCGAAAAGAAGGGCCTCGACGGAGGCGTCGTGGCGAGGGTCGTTCACCACGCGCTCGGCCAAGACACGTCCGACGCGGCCGACGTGGGTCCCAGCGTTCACCAGAACACGCCGACGACCGAAACGATCGACGGGCACGGGCGGACGATCGCAACGATTGAACGGTTCCGCAACGCCGGCGTGATCGAAGAGCGGCATGCGCTCGTCGAGTATCTCCCGACGGGCGAAGTCCGGCAGCTCATCCGCCGTCGCGTGGCATCGGGGGCTCAAGATCCCGACGTCGTTCGGTGGCTCGGCTACGACTCGCTCGGCCGGCGAATTCTCAACGTCGAGCCCAACACGTCAGCCAACTTCTACGCGGATCCCGACGCGCTGCCGCCCGCCGGTTTCCACGCGTGGCGGTACGCGTACAACAAAGCGGGCGAGCTCATCGGAACGAGCGACGCCCGCGGGTGCGGTCAGAATTTCCTCTACGATGCCGGCGGGCGTCTCATCGGCGAAGACGACTCGCCTTGTCGCAATTCGCAGCCGGCCTACAGCGCACCTGTTCTCACGCCGGGCGCCGAAGCCAACCTCGAAGTCTTTTATCGATACGATGCATCCGATCCTGCAGCGCCCAACCCGACCGATTCGGCCGGGCGATCCTGTGTTCCGAATGCGGCAACCTCCAAGGGCCGGCTCGTCTCGATTGCCGATCAGGCGACGTTGTCCGTCACGCGGTACGACGGGCGTGGAAGGTCGGCTTGCACGGCGAAGCGACTGGCGAAACCGGGCGCGGTCGCCGGAAATCTCGCGACCCGCTACGCGCCGCGCTGGTACGTGCGCCAAATCGACTACGACGACGCCGATCGTGCGATCCGGGCGACGACCGGCTCTTCGGTGCCCGAGCTTGCCGGCGCAGGCGGGCAGAGCGCCGTCACGACGAGCTATGCGAAGGGGGGACGTGTTCGTGCCGTCGCGGGCAGCTACGGAACGCTCGTTGGCAAGGTTCAACGGACGGCCAACGGGCTGCTTCTGCAAGCCAACTTCGGCGACGTCGCCGAGACGAAGCGAGCGTACACTTACGACGAGCGTCTTCGCGTTGCCAACGCGCAGACCTTCCGAGGCGCGCCGAACCTTTGGAGCGGAGGCTCCTCCAACTATTTTCCTCCTGCCGCGGGTGATCCGCCGACGCGGCAGCTCCTGCTCGAAGACTCCGACTTCACCTACGACGAAGTCGACAACATCACCGAGATCCGCGACTTTCGGATGGCCTCCGAGTGGGAAGCGGGGAGCAAGCCCGTCACCACCCGATACCAATACGACGATCTCTACCGCCTCACCCAGGTCGACTACGAATATCCGGCTGGAACCGACGCGTGGAGGTCTCCTTTTGCCGCCGAAGACGCCGACGCGAACCGCAAGCCCCGCCCGGCGCCGCGCGTCAACTTTTCGAACCGCGTTCTAAGGCAACAATACCAATACGATTGGCTCGGCAACGTCGCCCGCACCGACGACGACGCTGCCGGATTTTACGATCGTTCGTTGGGTGTCGTCGCCAATGGTGCGAGCGGCAGCGTGCCTTACCAACTGCGCTCCGCCTCCAACCGGGCACCTGCCGGGCCGGGGGGGCCGCGTGCTGGCGATCTCGACGCGCGCTACGACGACGCGGGCCATCTCACCGATCTCATGGTCCGGCGCGACGGGCCTTGTTTGCCGGCGGCGGCGTCGTGCTGGCAGCGATTCCGATACGAATGGGACGAAGTGGGCCGGCTCGCTTCCGCCCGGCGCTGGGACCTGACGGCTGGCGAGCGCTCGACCTACGGCGCCTTGTCGGTCGAACCGCCGTCGCGCGCGCCCGACGCATGGCTCGTTTACACCTACGACGCGGGCAACGGACGGGTCCGGAAAACGGGGATCGATCCGGCGGGACAAGAGCGGCACACGCTCTATGTCTACAGCTCCCTCGAGCTTCGCAGCACGGCGTGGCTCGCCGGAGCGACGACGCCCGACTACGCGCTCGATAGCCAGGTCGAGACCGTGTACCTGGACGGAGGTCTCGTCACGGCGCGCGTCGTGATGGTGCTCGCCGACATCCCCTCGCAAACGAGCGGGCGCCAGCGGGTCTTGCTCGAGCTCGGCGATCATCTCGGTTCGAGCTCCATCGTCATCGATCGTGAAACGAGCGAAGTCGTCGAGCGCGAGACGTACGAAGCGTACGGCGCGACCGAGAGCGATTACCGCCCCGCGCGTTGGGCGAGCTTCCGCGAGAGCTACAAGTTCACCGGCAAAGAAGAAGACATCGAGGTCGGGCTCCAATACTTCGGCGAGCGGTACTACGCGCCAGCGCTCAATCGGTGGATCAGCGCCGATCCGCTCACGATCCACGGTCTCGGCGCCGATCTCAACGCCTACGCCTACGTGCACGGCTCGGTCGTCAACGCCGTGGATCCGGACGGTCAACATCCGCTTCTGGCTGTGATCGGAGCCGCCGCTCTGATCGGTGCCGCGTGGGGCGCCGGGAGCGCTGCCGTCATGTACGCCGGCAACGGCGGCAACCTCTTTTCATGGGGTGCTCTTGCCGCCGTCACGACGGGCGCCATCGGCGGCGCTGCCCACGGCGCACTCTTCACGGTGGGTATGGCGAGCGGGATGGGACCCGTCGCGGCTCAAACCATGGCTGGCTATGGATCCGGCCTCCTCACCTATTACGTCAGCCAAACTTTCCAAGGCGGGCCGTACGACGCTGGAGACGCGCTGAGCGCGGGACTTCAAGGGGCCGCGTGGAGCTTTGGGTTTGCCGTCGTCGGTCAGGGTGTCTCGCAGATCGGGAGCAACTCCGGGAGCCGTCCCCCGAGCAAGATGCCCTCATCACCGCCCAAGATCGGACCTCCGGATCCGCTTCCGGCCGGTCCGCGCGCGCCATCATCTGAGCCGCCGCCGGTCGCACCTAATGGCCCCACGCCGAGTGCACCACCGCCGCCATCTCCCGCGCTCAAACCAACGGCACCGCCGGTTGGAACGACGCCACCGTCGCGTCCTCTCTCGACCGCGAAAGCCCCGCCGAAACCCGCGCCGATCAAGCTGCCGC
This sequence comes from Polyangiaceae bacterium, assembly GCA_035275365.1. Lineage (GTDB taxonomy): Bacteria > Myxococcota_A > Polyangia > Polyangiales > Polyangiaceae > DASWDH01. The sequence goes on from DATEMX010000596.1 coordinate 5,694, forward strand.
TCAATTCGGACCAGAGGGCGATTGAAGCTGCAAGGAGTGGGGGTAACACTGGTGGCTCGACAGGCGGCAAGCCGAGCTTCCAACCGAACCCCGCGCACACTCCTGGGCAGCCTGGGTTCAATCGGGGGAAAACCATCGAACCTGGCGATTCGGCGAAAGTCTACGAGAACGCCATCCAAGGAAAGGACGGCAACTGGTACGGTCAGGGCGGCAACGGCCAAATCTATCGGTACTTCCCCGACAACACAGGGGGGGCGCACTTCAGCGGGATGACCGGCAGAGACAAAGGGATTCCGCTGGATCGCATCCCCATCGGTGTTCGTCGGGTCTTCGGGATGGTGCGCTGATGATCGTCGGGGACAAGGAGCGCTTCGGGATCGAGTTCGAGCTGGATGCTGCGAAGCTTGCCAATCCGAAGCTGACGGAGTGGGAGTACGGCCGCATCCGGTGGTGGTGCGGTGGTGAAGAGGTTGGACGGTACGAAGCCGACACGACCCTAAGAGACGTGTCGGTCGAGGCCGCGCGCTTTCTCGCGAACGAGGGGAAGCGGCGGGATGAGGGCCTCATGGGCGCTTCGAGCGAGGAGATTGTCCGCATACTCGTGGAGGCGCTTTACGAGGATCACGGTCAGTCGGACGAGCAGGTCGAAGCCGACGACGAGCGCTACCAGCGCTTCGTCGTCAAGCCTCAGGTCGATGTATTCGATCCGTGGGACATCTTCCTCATCGAGGGCGAGAAGAACGCACGACTCATCTGGCGCCAAGTGAAGGACGCCGGAGTGCATGAGCGCGAGCTTGCATCCGGCGAGTTCGATGCCGTCTTGAGGCGATTCCTGGCCGCACTCGGGGACGCAGCGGGCAAGAGTTTACCTTCGTGATTCTGGGGCGCCGCTTCTTTATGACCCTAAGGTGCCGCCATCCCGCGAGGGAAGACATCGCCGGATCAACTGCGGGACATCGGCGAAGATGTTGGCTATGGCGTGCGGAAGGTGCTCGTTGATACCGACGACTCTCTGTATGCCGAGATCGGTCGCCTTCACCGGACGTTCCGCAGGGGAAGGGGAGTACTTTTTCTCAGGGCGTGAGTACCTGCGCCGCTACACTCAAAAGGCGATGAAGATCCTGGGAGAGTCAAATTGAAGGCGAACGCAGCGATGGCACGGCGTTGGGGTCGTATTCAAGAGCAAACAACGGCGGGTGTCCCTCTTACGAAAACACTTGCAGAACTGGTTGTAGGCCCTTTAGTCGACGTTTGTGGTGCTCTCGTATTTGAGAGCTTTTTGAGCTCCTCTATGATGCCACCAAGTTCACAAGATCTGACGGGGTTCGAGGCGACCGTAAACAAGATTCACGTTGCGGATTTCGCCGAGGAATGTTCGAACGACGAATTGCTGGTGCAAGCCGTCGAATACGCCCAGGAACTCATCAAGCGACTGAAAGATGCAGGAAGACCATGCAGAATCATCCTGAGTCTGGATCCGGACTCGCCGAGATCACGGTTAGGTTTTTCGTGAGGCGAGAGCAACAACCTTGGGGAGCAGAAGAAGTAGAGAAGTATTCGGATGAAGAGATCATGCAATGGGACGTGAATTGAAAGAAATTCCTTGCTGAAGCTGCCTGTCTCTGAGTGGTCGACCACTATCGAGGCCTTGACTGATTTTCTGAAACGAAAAGGTTTCCGCAAATGATTGAAGTACGGCAGCGCTGTGCGAACGCTTTCGTTGCATGAAGCTGATGGGTCGTCGGCGCCAATTCGCGATGCTTCTCGTGTCCGCGAGCGTTGCAGCGTGCGGCTCGGGTGAGCACGGCAGTTCGGGCGTGCCGACGTCGTCATCGCAACCGACCGATGCGGCGTACGAGGTCGGGCGGAGCGATGTCGCGAGCCAAAGGGACGAGGCTCCGATCGACAGTACGATGGCGAGCGACGTTCGTGCTGAGGAGCATGATCCACCAACGCCCGAGCTGGACGCGACATTGGATGTCGAATCGTCGCATGTCACTGGCGATGCCGGCGCCGATGTCGATGTCGGTTCGGCGCCCCTCGTGAGCCAATTTTGTGGCGATGCCATCCGTGATCCCGTTCTAGAAGAATGTGACCTCGGGCCGGCAGCCTTGGCGACGTTGTGCTCGGCTGATTGCAGAGTTCGCGAGCAGCTCGTTCCCGTCGCTGCACGCGACGACGCGTCCGTTGCCACGCGCACGATCGGCGAAGGACGTCATCCCGTGACAACGACCGCGTCCGGTGCGCTGGCGATCGTCATGACCGAATCGCAGGGCGATCGCATTCGTCTGATCATGACCACCTACGGTGCTGACGGCGCACCTTCACTCGAGCCCATCGTCGTCAGTGCCGGTTCGACGGCCATGAAAACGAGTCACCCGGTGGTCGCTGCCGGCGGCGGGAAATATGCCGTCGCGTACACCGATCGGGGAGCGGACGGCGATGAGCTCGGCGTCGCGCTCCGACTCGTCGATCCCGCTTCTCCCCCGAGCGATCCGCCCGCGCACGCCAACACCACCACCGACTTCTCGCAATACGATCCCGACATCATCGCGATCCCATCGGGCTTCGTCGTCGCTTGGGTCGACGACGCCAACTTCGCGACGGCGCCGGACATCCACGTGCGCACGTTCGGCTTCGATCTGATGCCCACCTCGCCTGAGGTGGCGCTCGCGAAGACCTCGGCCACCGAAGCAGACGTCGCGCTGGCGCCATTCGGCAGCGGCTGGGCCGCGGCGTGGCGCGTGGCGGGCGCCTCGGGCGAGAGTGTGCTTGTGCGGAGCGTCGCGACCGACTGGACCGTGGGACCTTTCCCGCCCGGTCCGAGCGGCGATCGCCCGGCGCTCGTCGAGCTCGACGATGAGCATTTGCTCGTGGTCTTCACATCCGGTTCGAGCGTCGCAAGCTCGTTCCATCTGCGCGCAGCCGTGCTGGATACCCGAGCTCCCGGCGCCGCCGCGGCGATCGACGTCGCGCCGCTCGTGCCAGAAACGACGAACCTCGCTCAAAGTCAGCCCTCGGCCGTGCACGTGAACGGCGCGCTCTACGTTGCGTGGCGAACGAAGGGAGGTTTGGGCGACGCCAACCACGACGAGCTCTGGATGAAGCGCGTTCTCGCAGGCGCGACGCCCGGCACGCTCGATCTGAGCTCACCCGAGTTTCCCCTCCCGCGGTCAGCCGATCACCGCGCTGGCAGCCAGCAGCGGCCGGCGCTCGCTGGCCGTGGCTCCCAAATGGTTGCCGTTTTTGAGGATCTCGGCGGCTCGTTCGAGCTCGCGGGGAAGCTCGGCGTCGTGGTGCAGGCCATTCCGGTGCCGGTCGTGCGGCTGATCCAGAGTAGCGTTGACGCTGGCGGAGACTGACCATGGCTCGGGTTCACCGAGACGTGACAGAGCGATGGCGAGCATGGCGCCGCGAAGGCAGCGGTTTGTGCCGCGGGGGGCGATCTTCCCCGGTCCCCATGTGCTCCAGGAAAACCGTCAGCCTCTGGGCTACGGCTCGGTGGCGAGGCCCAAGAAGAGCTGAAGCCCCTGGTCTATGGCGACGAGCTCGTCCTTCGCGACGCGCCCGAACACACGCCGGACGCGGCGCTTGTCGACGGATCGCAGGTGGTCGATGAGCGCGTATGAAGTCTTCGTAAGGCCGCTCTTACCGGGCGACAGTTCGGGGTAGAGCGCACCCTCACCGGGCGTCGCCGTGACGGGCACGACGGCGATGAGCGGGAAGCGCTGATCAGCGTTCACCGCCGGATCGCTCACGGCAATGCACGGGCGGACGCCACGCTGCTCGTGGCCCACGG
>DATEMX010000597.1:0-8592 GCA_035275365.1 Polyangiaceae bacterium
GTCGCTCGTCACCCTCGAGAACACGCACAACCGAGCGGGGGGCCGCATTTTCCCGAGCGAGCAAGTGATGGCGGTTGCCCGGCGCGCGCGCGAGCTCGGGCTGCGGCTCCACTTGGACGGCGCCCGGCTCTGGAACGTCGCGGCAGCGACGGGCGCCCCCTTGGCACAGCTGGCCGCACCGTTCGACAGCGTGAGCGTGTGTTTCTCGAAGGGGCTCGGTGCCCCCGTGGGCTCGGCGCTCGCCGCGGGCAAGGCACAAATCGACGAAGCGCATCGCCTGCGCAAGATGCTAGGCGGCGGGATGCGCCAAGTAGGCGTCCTTGCCGCGGCGGCTCTCTATGCGATCGGCAACCATCGAAGCCGGCTCGTCGACGATCACCAGAACGCCAAGCGCTTGGCTCACGATCTGCGCGAGGCCACCGACCCGACCAAGGTGGCGGTTTCGGAGCCGGAGACCAACATCGTCAACGTCGACGTGCCCGGTTCGCTCGCCGAAGGCGTCGTCCGCGCGGCGCGCGAGCAAGGCGTCTTGATCAACGCCATTCAGGAGGGCCGCCTGCGAGCCGTCCTCCACCTCGACGTTACCAGCGAAGCGGCGACGCAGGCGGCCGGGCTGCTCGCGCGCGTCATCCGAACGGCATGCGGCGGATAGCCTGGGCCGCGATCGCCTTCTCGGCAGGGTGCGCGGCACGTCCCGGCGACGCTTTCACCAGGGCCAAGAACGCGGGCGACCGCGCTTATTCTGCCGGGCGCTACGGCGAAGCTGCGGGCGCCTACGGCGACGCCCACGACAACGCCGACCGCCCTCGCGATCGCTCCGAGGCACGCTACCTCGAGGCGGCTGCGTTCCGGCGCGAACGCGACTTCGCCAAGGCGCGCGCCGCGTACGCCGCGCTCGTGGCCGAGGCCCCCGCGAGCGAGCGGGGCCGACGGGCCCGCTTCGATCTCGCCGATCTCGAAGTCGAGGCCGGCAACGCGGCGCTCGGCCACGATCTGCTCCGTGAGGCGCTGCTCGAATTTCCCAACGAGGGCTTGGCGCACCGTTCGCTCGAACGATACATCCGCCACCTCGACGCGGGCGGTCACGACGCGCTCGGATTTCTCCGCGGCATCACGCCGAGGTTCGCCGCCACGGAGCTCGACGAAACCGTGCGCTATCAAATCGCCGTCCGGCTCGAGGCCGCGTCGCGGTGGGCCGAAGCACGCGACGCATTCGCGGCGTGCGCCGACCTTCACCCGTACCCGCGGGGCAACCTCTTCGACGACGCGCTCTGGCACGCGTCGCTGCTCGACGAAAAACTGGGCCAGCCGAGCAAGGCCATCGAGCGCTTGAGGGGCCTTCTCAGCGTACGCGAACCTTCGACGATGACGGGGAGCTACGAGCGGCCACGGTTTTCCGCGGCGCAGTTTCGCATCGCCGAGCTCTACCGTGACAAGCTCGGCGATCGCCCTTCCGCACGACGAGAATTTCACCGCCTCTACGCCGAACACACGACGTCGATCTTGCGCGACGACGCGCTCTGGCAAGAGGCGAAGCTCGCGCGCGAGGACGGCGACGCGAAAAATGCCTGCGCGCTCGCCACGACGCTCGCCAAGGAGTTCCCGGCCTCGCGCTTCACGGCTTGCGCGCCCGCGATCTGCCCCACGGCGCCGCCCACCACGAACAACTGCCACGCCTACGTTGTCCGGTCCCCAACGCGGGGCGACTGACTGGGCTGCGGCGACTGGAGGTGATCTCAGTCGCCGCCAAGCCCGCCAGGGGTTGCGGCGACTGGGAAGCCGCCACGTGACGAACGCGCCGTCGCCCCGAGCGGGCGATCAGACCTCGTCTTCCTCTTCCTCCTCTTCTTCTTCCTCGTCGTCGTCGTCGTCATCGTCGTCGTCTTCGTCATCTTCGTCGAAGTCGTCGTCCTCTTCTTCCTCTTCGACGGCTGCCGCTCCTGCTTCTTTGGCTTCGTACTTGAGGTCGATGCCGACGTCTCCGAGCTGAGTCTCCAAAAGCTCGAAGAGCTCGTCGACGTCGTCGCCGCCCCACTCGTCGAGCATGTCGGTGAGAAATTCGAAGAAGTCGCCGCTGTCGAGGCGACGTTCGATTTCCTCTACTTGCTCTTCGGTGAAGGCTTCGAGGACGTCTTCGCGCAACGTCTCGGTATCACCCTCCTCGATCGCATCTGTCGCGGAAATACGGATCTGCCGCACCGCGCGCTTGTCGAGAAAGATCTCCATTCGCCTAAAATCTCCCGGGTTTACGCCCGAAACGGTTCGAAGAAAACGCCTGCACCCGCGTTTAAGCGAAGCCCCGGGGCGACGTCAAGCGAATGGACGCAACAAGTCGCTTTCGTCGCGCGATTTCGGAGTTGGTTCGTCCGCCGATCGACCTATTTCCGAGGCCGAAGGCCCACAAGGACGCCCCGCCGGCTCGACACCCGAGAAAAACACGCCTAGCTTCTCCCAGGTGCATCGGCACTGCCCTCGAGCGCTTGCGGTGTCCGTCACCGTCGCCCTCGCGACGTACTTCACGACGGACGCCGAGGCACAGATCGCGGGCCCCGAGCGCCGCCTCGAAACCGGCGCCCTTCAGTTCGGCGCCGCGCTGGCAGCGGAGCTCTTGGCATCACCGGGCGCGATTTGTCCCGAAGGCGCCAGCGTGCCTTGCATCATCGGTTCGGGTGGCGGGCTCGGCGTGCGGATCGGGTACCGTTTTCACGCGCCCTGGTATTTGGGCGTAGCCTACGAGTTTTCCAAGCAAGACGCGCACAAGTCGATCTACCTCGCCATCTTGCAGCAGGTCCGCGGCGAGGTGCGTTACTACCTCTCCCAGGGTGCCTACGCGCCGTTTTTTACCGGAGGGCTCGGCTTCGTGGGATACGGCAGCGAGTGGTCGCTCGAGACCGCCGGCGCCATGGCGTTCGCGGGCGTGGGGCTCGAGCTCGAGTTCTCGCGCACGTCGGTCATGGCTGTCATGCTGACGTATCGGCCCATCTTGCTGACCAACTGGCAGGACACCTCTCGGCTCGAGCGCCCCACCGGCATACTCTCGATGATCGGCATCGAACTGGCTCTGGAGCAGCGGTCGCCCGTGTACCAGCCCGGTCCTCCCTAGACAAGCCCGTCGTACTTCCGGTCTTCCATCGAGTGAATCTGCTTGACGAAACTGGGGCTTGAGGGTTTCCCTAAGGGGACGTGATCTGCGACCGCTGCGGGCGCAACAACCCAGAGAACCTAGCCTTTTGCCAAGACTGCGGGCGGCGTTTGGCCTCGCAAGGTGGCATCGTGCCTCCCACGCCACCCACGGGGCTCGGGCTCGTGCCTCTTCCGGCCGATCTCTCGCCCGACGGTGCCGCTGGCGCGCGCCTGGTTCGCCCCGAAGCCCCCGCCTTTGCCTTCGATGCCCCGCGCGAAGGCGAAGGGGGCCCCACCTGCACTGCGTGCTCGACCCGCAACCCGGAGGGAAACCGGTTTTGCGTTTCGTGCGGCTCCCGATTACCCGCTGCCAATCCCGGTCCTGCCAATCCCGGTCCTGCCAATCCTGGTCTTGCCAATCCTAGTCCTGCCGCGCAACCTGCGCCGCAAGCACCGATACCGGCTGCGCAGATGGCCCCGGCCCCGCCAGCTGCCGCCTCGGCGGGGCGCTCGGTCTGCGCCCGCTGCAACGGTGCGAACGACGCGACGATGCTCTACTGCCAGTTTTGCGGCGCGAACCTCCGGCAAGAGCCTTCGCGCAGCGTATTGCCAGGCCCACACTCGCCCGTTGCCTCGCGCGCTGACAACGTCGCCGACCCATATGCCGGCACGGCGGTACCTCGCTACGCCGCCCCCAGCGGGGAAATCAGCGGCAGGCTGGTCACCATCGCTCGCGACGGCGCCGAAGGGGCCAGCTATCCGCTGAGCGGCGACATGATCGACGTCGGGCGCGACGAAGGAAACATCCTTCTGCGCGAAGACGCCTACGTGTCGCCGCGCCATCTGCGCCTCGTTCGCCGCGAAGACGGCTGGTACGCCAAAGACCTCGGCTCCATAAACGGCGTCTACCTGCGGCTCCGAAAGCCTCACCCCCTCACCGACGGAGACTTGCTCCTGGTAGGGCTTCAGGTGCTAAGGTTTGAGGCCGTGAAGGACGCGGAGCAGGGGTTCGGCCCGGCGACGCAGCACGGTACGCTGCTCTTCGGCTCACCTATGCTGTCGAGATACGGGCGCTTGTGCGAGCGAACGGTCGAGGGGGTGACGAGGAACGTGTTCTACTTGCATCGGGACGAAACCATCATCGGCCGAGAATCGGGTGACATCGTCTTCACCGACGACCCGTTCATGTCGCGCCGCCACGTTTCGATCCGACTCGATGGCGCGACCGCGAGCTTTACCGCGACCGACCTCGGCTCGTCGAACGGCACCTACATCGCGGTGAAGGGCGACACGCCGCTCGGTCACGGCGACTTCATGCGGGTGGGTCAGCACCTCTTCCGAATCGACCTCGTCGCATCTCGTCCGCCACCACCAGGTGTTTCCCCCGTGGGCGGGATCCGGCGGGGATCATGAACGACGCGTCGAACGGTCAGGCTGGGGTGCTGGCGCCGGTCGCTGCCACCTCGGGCGGCGAAATTCGCCTCATGCTCTTCGGCCGCACCGACGTCGGACAAATCCGCGAGCACAACGAGGACAACTTCCTCGTCGCCGATCTCACGCGCAAATCCAGGAGTCTGCTGGAGTCCGATCGCGTCATGTCGATCGGCCAGAACGGGACCATCCTCGGCGTCTGCGACGGCATGGGCGGGGCGGCGGCCGGCGAGGTCGCGAGCCAGCTCGCCGTCGACATCATTTTCGAGAAGATGTCGAGCGGAGGCGCCGCGCGCTCACGCGACGAGTTCGCTCACCGCCTCGTGCAGGCCGTCGAGACCGCTGGTCTTCGCATTTTCACCGAAGCCAAGGTCGACCGCGCGCGGCGCGGCATGGGCACGACGGCAACCATCGCCGGCCTCATCGATGGGCACCTCTTCTTGGCACAGGTCGGCGACAGCCGCGGCTACGTACTACGCGGCGACAAGCTCGTGCAGGTGACCCGCGATCAGTCGCTCGTCAACCAACTCATCGAGGCAGGGCAACTCACCGAGGCCGAAGCCGAGACGTTCGAGCACAACAACATCATCCTGCAGGCGCTCGGTACGGCCGACACCGTGCAGGTCGACCTCACCTACGTCGTCTTGAACCGTGGCGACACGCTCCTGCTCTGCTCCGACGGGCTCTCGGGCATGATCCGGTTCGACGAGATCCGCGAAGTGTTGACCGGCGTGCCCGATCCCTTCGAAGCATGTCGGGTGCTCGTCGATCGGGCCAACCGAGCGGGCGGCCACGACAACATCACCGTCATCGTTGCCAAGTTCGAGGGCGACGCACTGCCGAGCGCGACAGCCGACGCCGACGACCTCCGCTACCGAAAATACCCACTCTCCGAAGACGCCCTCACGCCGGCCGACGCGATGGCGCGCGCACCGTCGCGTGAACCGTCCGAGCGGCCCGTCATGGGCGCGAGCTCGCCGCCGGGCACGAACGCGGCCGGTGACCGCCTGTCCGACCACGGGCCGAGCCGCTCCAAGGTCACGCACACCATCGTCGGTGGACAGATGAGCCAGGCGGCGCTCGCTGCCATCGCGGCGCGCACACCCGAACCCCCGCCTCCCCCGGCCCCAGCCAATTGGAAGGAATCGCCCTACGGGCGCGGCGACCACGATCCCATCTTCATCCCCACGTCGAACGCCCCGGCGTGGATGGTGGGTGGGGTGGTCCTCACCGCTTTGGCGCTCGCCCTCGTGGCCGGCTATTACCTCCTGCGTTGAGTCGGCGCAAGACGTAGTACACAAGGGGGCATGCTGAGGCACGCGCTCCGGCGGCTCTTGTGGATCGGTCCCATCCTCATCGCCGTGACGCTGACGAGCTTCGCCCTGCTCTCCTATGTGCCCGATCCGGCCGAGGACCCCGCAGTCGTCACGACGCTGAGCGGCGAGCAGGCCGTCGAGCTTCGCCGAACGCGGTTTCTCGATCTGCCGCGGTTCTTCAACGAGCGTCCGCTCGACGTGATCGCGCGGGTCGACCTGGCGCTCCGTCACCTCGGAAAAGACGACGAAGAAGCCGCTGAAGCGGCGCGCTCGCTCGTCCGGCTGGGCGGCGCGGCCCTGCCCCATGTTCTGCCGCGACTCGATACGCTCGAACCCGCGGCCCGCGGCGGCGTGGCCGTGGCGCTCGCCCCGGTCGCCGAGCGCATGGGGATTCCTTCGATCGAAGCCCGCGATCCTCGCCACGCCGTCGCCTTTTGGGTCCGCTTTTGGACCGATCGATCCGTCGATTTTCGCGCCGCCAACGCGCGCCGCGCCACGAGGCGGCTGTCGCTACACGGCACGTCGATGCGCGTGGCCGACCTGCAGGAGCTCGATACCTTCGCCCTCGAGCAGATCATGCTGGTCCTCGAGGAGCTCGCGCCGCCGAAGGGTACGGCCACCCCGCAGGAAACGATGCCCGAAGACGGGCGTTTGGCGGCCATCCGCCGGCTCGTCGGCGCGGCGGCCCACGCGACGGGGCGCGACGACCAGCTCGCCGAGAAATCGAGCGAGTCGGAGGCGATCGCTTGCGTTCGGCGCTGGCGAGAGTGGTGGCTCGTTCACCAAGCCGACTACACGACCTACGGCGGCGCCTCGCGGTTTCTCGCGATGCTCACCGATACCCAATATGCGAGGTGGGCCGAGAAGGTGGTGCTCCTCGGGTTCGGCGCCGGCGCCGAGGGCACGACGATCGTCGACAAGCTCAAAAATCGCGCCATTCCCACGCTCACCATCGTCACCATCGCGCTTCTCTTGGCCTACGGATCGGCGCTCGCGCTCGGTACGGCGGCGGCCGTACGCAAGAGTTCGCGCGAAGAGATGCTCATTCTCGTGGCGGCCTTTGCGCTCTTTGCGGTGCCCACGGCGTGTTTGGCGACGTGGGCGGTGCGCCGGGGAGGTGTCGGGCTCGGGCTCGCGTCGCTCGTCTTGGCGCTCTCGATGATCGCTTCTCCCTTTGCTCAGGGGCGCGCGCTCCTTCGCGAGATCGAGCGCGCCGACTACATTCGGACCGCACGAGCGCTCGGCGCAGGCCCCCTTCGCGTCGTCGTTCTCCACGCCATGCGCAACGCCTTGCTCCCCGCGGTAGCCTTGGCGAGCGTCGAGATGCCGACGGCGCTCGGAGGGGCCTTCGTCGTGGAAAAGGTTTTCGGCATCTCGGGGCTCGGCGAAGAGACCGTCCGCGCAGTGCAAACGCACGACGTCGCCTGGCTCGTGGGGCTCGCGTTCGTGACGGCGCTCACGGTCACCATCGGGTCCATCGCCACCGACGTTGCCATCGCCGCCATCGATCCGCGGCTCTCGCTCGCGGCCCTGCGGCACGGCCGGGTGACGGCGTGAACCCCGCGTTTGGCCGGTTCTTGCGGCTCAAGCGGGCGCGCTTCGGATCGCTCTTGCTCGCCGTGCTCGCGTTCGTGGCCGTCTTCGCCGACTTCTTCGCATCGGATGCGCCCATCGTGATGACGGTCGAGGGCAACACGTATTTTTTGCCCGCGGTGACCGAGCGGGAACGGTTCGGCGACCGGAGCATCGCGGAGGTGGCCGCGATGGCCGAGCCCGATCACGCCGTGGTGCTGCCACTGCTCCGCGTGGGCCCGCGGGGCGTCGCCGCGGGGCCGCCCATGGCGGGACCATCGCTCGCGCATTGGCTCGGCACCGACGCCTTCGGGCGCGACGTGCTCGCGCGCGTCTTGCACGGCACGCGCGTGTCGCTTGCCCTCGGGGCGTCCGTGGCGCTCATGGCGCTCGTTTTTGGCTACGTGCTGGGAACGCTCGCGGGAGCGCTGGGGGGCGTCTGGGATAGCGCGATTGAGCGGTTCGTCGAAATCGTCGGCGTGTTCCCCGCCGTCGTGGCCGTCGCGCTGGTCCGTGCACTCGAACAACGGCCCTCTCTGCTTTCGCTCGTGCTCGTCACGGCCGCCGTCGGCGGCGCGAACATCGCGAGGCTCACGCGAACGCTGGTGCTGCGAGCGCTCGCCGAAGACTGGGCCACGGCGGCCCGCGCGCTCGGCGCGTCGCCCGCGCGGATCGCCTTCGTCCACGTGACGCCTCACCTCTTCGCCCCCCTTGCCGTAGCGAGCGTGTTCGCCGTCGCTTCCGTGGCGCTCACCGAGACCGCGCTCTCCTTTCTCGACCTCGGCGTTCCCGCGACCACGGTCTCGTGGGGCGAAATGCTCGGCGAGGTACGATGGGGCGCGGGCGCCCGGATCCTCGGCCCCGCCGTCTTGGCGCTCGGCCTCACGCTCACCGCGCTCTACCTCGTCGCCGATGCCATCCGAAAAACGTTCCAGAACCCCTAGTACTACTGCTGCAGACTTTGGCAGGGGCAGATCACGATCGTCCAAAATGGCTGAGACCCAACGTAAAATACGGCGAGACTGTCGGAACCACGTAGTTTCGGACAGAACGAGCCGCCACCGCTCGCCGCTCGAGCCGAGAGCACCCCAAATCTGCCTGTTCGGTCAGTCCTTGAGTTGGCGTATGCCCGCTCCGACGATCGATCTGG
>DATEMX010000598.1:0-13052 GCA_035275365.1 Polyangiaceae bacterium
TTTGATCGCGTGCCGCGAGGCGGGGCGCCAGCGGTTCTATCGTGCTCAAAAGCACGCGCTCGGGCCCGTCTCGAGCTGGCTCGAAGAAATGTGGGACGGCGCTCTGTACGACCTCAAAATCCGCGTCGAGCTCGAAGAAGCGCGGCGAGGGCCTCGCCCTCGAAGGAGAAGGGCGCGACCATGAACGAAGGCCCTTTCAAGGTCGAGCGCTCGGTTCTCATTCACGCGAAGCCCAGCACCGTCTTTCGCTACTTTACCGATTCGGAGCGGTTCGCCGCCTGGTGGGGAAAGGGCTCGACCATCGAAGGCCGCGCCGGCGGCGCCGTGCGCATTTGCTACCCGGGCGGCGCAATCGCCGGCGGGCAGGTCGTCGAGCTCGTGCTCAATCAGCGCATCGTCTTCACCTACGGCTACGAAGACGCGTCCAAATCCATCGCGCTCGACGCCTCACGCGTGACCATCAGTCTCGAGGAAGAGCGTCAAGGCACGCGCCTCAGTCTCGTGCACGAAGTCGCCGACGCCAAGACGAAGGCGGAGCACGATCCGGGCTGGCGGTTCCAGCTTTCGCTCTTCGCCAACGTCGTGGCGCGCGAAGCCGTCGGCGATCCCTCCGCGCTGATCGACGCCTTTTTCGCGGCGTGGTCGGAGCCAAACGCCGACGCGCTCGGCGCCGCGCTCGCGCGCATCGTGACGGACGACGTCGTCTTTCGCGACGCCTTCGCGGCGCTCGCAGGGGCGAGCGATCTCGCGTCGCACATCCGAGCCTGTCAGGTGTTCATGCCAGGCGTCGTGCTCCGCCGGCGCGGCGAACCCGTCGCGTGCCAGGGCATGATCCTCGTCGATTGGGACGCCGGCGCCGCGCACGGCACCAACGTCTTCGAGCTCGCGCCCGACGGCCGCGTCGCGCGCGTCACCGGTTTCTCGCGGCCCGCGCTGCGCGTCAGCCCTTGAGGAGCGGATCGAGCTCGCCGCTCTGCTCGAGCTCGGTGACGATGTCGCACCCGCCCACGAATTTGCCGTTCACGTAGAGCTGCGGGATGGTCGGCCACGAGGAGAACTCTTTGATGCCCTCGCGGATCTCCGGATCGGCGAGGACATTGACCTCGGCGAACGGCTCTCCGACCTTCTTCAGCGCTTGCACGACGCGCGCGGAGAAGCCGCATTGCGGGAAATTTTTGGTCCCCTTCATGAAGAGGACGACTTTGCTGCCGGTCACGGTGTCTTCGATCTTCTTTCGAACGTCGTCGCGCATGCCAAAAACTCCAATGCCCTTGATGGGCCAAAACAGGTTTTGATGAGCCAGAACGGATCTGTCAAGCGCCTCACTCCGCCTTCGGCGGGCTCAAGACCTTGACCGAACGAACCGTGTCGGTGAATCGCACGCGCTGTTCGTTGACCCGCATGTCGACCTCGACGAGTCGCTTCGTGATCTCTTCGAGGCGCAGCGAGTTTTTCGCGAGGCGCTGCGTGAGCTGATCGCGCAGATCCGCCGCCGTGCGGTTTTTCTCGAGGGCCTTCAGGTTTCGGCGCGTTTCTTCCGTTGCCTTTTGGAGCTCGCCCTGTTCGCTCGTCAGCTTGGTTCGCTCGAAGGCGGCGCGCACCAGGTTGACGCGCACCTCCCACGCCGAGCGCAGCGACGCCACCGCAGCCGCATCGCTACGACGATCGGCCATGTAGAGACGAACGGCGTCATCGGCCTGCTGCGATAGCCAATCGACGAGGCGCTCGGTGGACCGGCGTTCGTCGACGACCAGATCGGAGATGGCGTGCGGCGCCGAGTCGACCGGAACGAGCGCGCTGTGCGTCCCCACGTTGTCGTCGGTGCCCTTCGGGGGATTGTGCAGCCGCGCCTGCGTGTTGCGCGGATGCTTGACGAGGAGCTTGGCCGCCTTGTCGCCGCCGTTTTTGACGCGGTAGCGCGTGCGCGACACCGAGTCGCGTTCGATGGTGAGGTCGCCGGATTCGATCTTGGCGACGCGCGCGCCTTCTTCGGTGGAGTCGCGCTGTGTTTCCACGGCGAGGCTCCGCTCCAGCGCAAACGGCACCGTCGTGGTGGCGCCGTCGGGGAGCGGGTCGACCATGCCCTGGCCGAGGAACGCCCCCTGCTCGAAAATCGCGATGGGCCCGCGCTCGAGCAGGCCCCCGCTCTTGTTGGTAAAGCGCGCGACGCGGAAAGGATGCGATTGCGAGTCGGGCACGCCGTAGTCGGGCGCGAAGAGGAAGATCGCTTCACCCGGCACGTGCTTCGACAAGAGCATCACCATCGTGGCGTTCTTGTCGGGGACCGTGATCGCGTTGGGGATGTCGTAGCGCGTCGAGCCGCCCTCCATGGCCACCGCGGCCAAGGCCGAGAGGTTGCGCGGCACCGAGGGGTTCGCGCGTTGGACCGTGGGCGCCGCGGGGGCGGCCGCCGTCATGGGGCGCATCGCAGGGGCCGGCTTGGGCATCCCCCCAGCGGCCATCGCGCCCGCGGCGCGACCGGCCTTGGGTGCAGGGGCCGTTTTGGAGGGACGCGATGAACGCGATGCCGAGTCTTTCTTGTCGTCGCGCGAGGGAGCGCTGTCGCTCAGCTCGAGGTCAGCCATGCTGCCCGGAGCTTCTGCCGGCGAGGGCGGCGGGGGGGCAGGCTCCGCCATGGGCTCTTGGTTCAAGCTCGTTTCGCTGCGCGGCACGCTGGCGATCACCTCGCCCATGTCGGTGACGGTGGGCCGCGCCGGAATGATCGGCGTCCCCAAGGTGGCCTCGAACGCGAGCGGCGCGCCGGCGATGAGCGACAGCGAGACGCCCTTCCAATCTTCGCCGGAGAGGTTTTGTACAATGCCCCAGGCCTGCAGGTTACTTCCGTCTTTCTCGATGACGAGCCGGTACGAAGGACGCCAGACGGGCGTCTCGGCGACATAGCCGACTTGCAGATCGTGCTCTTTGCCGTCGAGCTCGAGCACCACCGTTTCGAGCTTGTTGAGATCCGCCTTCTTGGGCGCGGGCGGCGTGGGCCGACGGCGGCGGACCGGCGCGTCGTCGTCTTCGGCGGGCAAGGGCGCCTCGGGCTCGCCCGCGTCTTGGCCCTCGACCTTGAGCGGGAACGATGCCGAACGCACGGAGCTTCCGCCTTTCTCGATGACGGCGAGCGTCGCCAAGAAATCGCCGACCTCACTCCCCTTCACCTTGAAGTTGACCTTGTCGGCTTCGATGTGCCCGGCGCGCTCGAAGTATCCGACGCCATTTCGGTAAATGACCACGCGGCGCAGCGGCAGACCGTCGGCTGAAACCGCCGGCTTTCTCGCGCAACCGAGGGAGGCGAGGCCGACGCCCACGGTCAAACCGAAAATGGCGCAGCGTCGTACCGAGGCGAAAGAATGTCGCATTTCGAGTTCTCCGAGAGGTGCCGCATTCTCGCTTACGACCGGAGGAATGTCAGTAGCCCATGTCAGCGAACGATCTCGACGACGGTTCCCTGGCCGTTGGACCCGCCGCTTCGCGCGCCTTGCCAAGCGTCGGGCACGGGCGGGTCGGTCCAAGAGAAGAGCCGCAGGGCATCGTCGGGTGAGACGTTGACGCAGCCACCGCTCTTCGGCTCGCCGAACTCTTCGTGCCAGAACGCTGCGTGGAGCGCGAAGGGGCCGCTGAAATATTGGACGTACGGAACATCCGAGATGAAATACTTTTTCTGCTCGGGATCCGGCGACATCACCGTGTAGCGATCTTTGTATTGAACGCGGAAGGTTCCGATCGGCGTGTTGTGCTTGGCCGACAACTCCCGCGTGGAGATGAACGGTCCGCGCGGTGGGCCGCCCCGGCCGGGCGACACGAGCGTCGCAAAGACGGCGTTGTCGCCGACATAAGCGGTCAACGTGCCCCGCGTGATGCTGACGCGGATCCATTTTTCGTCGGGGCCCACCATGTTGGGCCGCGATACGCGACGTTCGACGACGGTTGCGTCGTCTTCGTCGATGTAGACGCCAAGTTCTGTCGTCTCGAGGAGCTCGCGCCCGTCTTGGCTCACGCGCTTGCCGGTGAGTCCCACTGCCGTGCGCGTCGGCCACTTCTGCTCGGTGAGCACCAGCTTGCCCTCACCGCCGCGTTTCCATCGGGGCCGAGGCTGCTTTCTGATCCACGCAATGGGGAGCGAAAGCGATTCGCCGAGCTCGACGCCGTGAAAGGTGCTCGGACGATAGACGTGCACGCGATCGGCGGGAACGAGTGAAAGGTCCGGCGTCACGAGCCACGTGCGGCCACGGGCTTCGAACGCCTTTCCGAAGGAAATCATCGATCCGCGCGGGGCCAGCTTGCGGATGAGCTTCGGATCGTCGCCGCGCACGTTCACCGGCGCCGAGTCGCCGTTGGCGACGAACCACGGCACTTGGCTCTCGGCAAAGGGTGGGTAGGGATCCACGAGACCGTCGTGCCCTCGAGCCCAACGACCGAGCGGTGCGGCGCGCGGACCGTACATCCATTCATTTTGCTCCTGCTCGGACTCGCTCGGCAGGCGACCGTACATTGGAGCGCCTGCCGAGAGCGCGTAGCCATAGGGCAGCGGCCCGCGGGCAGGCGCGGCTACCTCGAGACCACGCACGAGTCGCGTGGCCCCCGGCGTTAGCTGGCGATGCTCGGATTGCCGAACCGTCGTATTGTCGTTGCAAATAAAGCCCTTGGGTTCGACGGCGTACCATCCCGCCGTGCACCCCGGCCTGCGCAACGGATCGGGCCGGCGGAGCGCGATCGAAGCTCCCACGTGAAGGTAGCCGAGCGGCGCCTGGCGGGCGGCTCGCTCGTAGATGTAGGTGAATGGTGCGATGCTCGTCATGCGCGGTGCGAGCGGGACCGGAGCCACTTCCACGGACTCCGCCGGCTCCACGACGCCGCCGGACTTCGCGCTCTCGCGACCTTCGTTGCTCGGTTCCTCCTCGAGCAGCTTCGCGGATACCGGCTCGGTGAGATCGCGTACCACCGACGAAAGCAGCATCGTCTTTCCCGAATTCCCGACCATCGGCATCTTGGGGGACACCTCGACGCCAGATCCGGCGCAGGCCCCCACGAAGGCGAGCGCAAGCGTGGAGGAGCGGGACGGTGACGGGAGGCGCAGCGACATGAACACGAACCGGATCTCGCCAGCTATCGTCGAGGGTTCGGGCCAAACCGTCAATATTTCGAATTATCGTCCAGACTTACCCCTAAACATGTCAACATGTCGGATGACCTCAGGGCGCCGCGGTCACGGCTCGAATTCGTGCCACGTGAGGACTTTGCGGGTAGTTCCGATAAAACGACTGCGCTCGCTCCATAGCGAGCCCCCTCTGCCCCGACTGCACGAGAGCCTCGATGGCAAGCGCTTCACGCTCTTGGAGCAGCACGCCCCGCGGAAAACGTACGCGCGCTTGCTCGAGGAGCCCGCTCGCCACGCCGACGTGCCCAGCGCGCAGCGCCTCGCGAGCCGATGCGACGAGGCGCGTCTCTTGCCGCGCGTCGTCGGCCGACGCGACCGCCGTCGGCACAACATTGGCGGTAGCAGCGATCGAGGCACGATCCGACGCGCGCGCCTCGCGGCCCTCGGGCACGCCATCCGCAAGGAGGTTCGCCTTACGCGGAACGCTGGACGCCGATCGAGGCGCGGGCTCCGCCAATCGGGGCAATGGATCTGGCTCAACAGCAACCGGGCCGTCCAGCGCACGAGGCTCGATCGGGGCCGACGCGCCCTCCACTCCCAGCTCCTCCGGCGAAGCTACGTTCACCGAGGGAGCGGCGTTCACCGGACCGGCGTTCACCAGGGCGGGGTCCGCGGAAGGACCTTCGGCGACGGGCGTCGCTCGCGACAGAACGACGGCCCGTCCGGTGAGCGCAAGCGTGCCGATGATCGCGCCGATCGCCCCCGCCTTGAGCACGCCCATCCCTCCGACGACACCGCCCCCCGTCGCCGACAGCGCAGGGCCCGGCAAAGATCCGTGTCCCAGCCCCGCCCCGGCCGTCGATCCCGACCCCATGGACGCCGAGCCCTGCGGCGCCGAGCCATCTCCCGCTGGACCGACGGGCGGAAGACGCGCCAAGAGACCGGTCCACACGCCATCGACGAAGTCCGCGCGTGGACGATCGGCACGCGCGGAGGCGAGCGCGCGACGCTCGGCCGGCGACACCTCACTCGCCATCTCGTCGACGAGCCGGCGCGGATCGCTCATGTGGCCCCCACGGGATGCGGGCTCGCCCACGGTTCGGCGGCTTGTTGCAACACGGCGCGCCTGAACGCTTGCCGCGCGAGACGAAGACGCGAATAGACGGTCCCCAGAGGGATCGCGAGGGTTTCGGCGATCTGGTCGCCCGTCATGTCTTCGATCTCGAAGAGGATGAACACGGCGCTCTGGTCGAGATCGACCTTGGCGAGCGCCCGATCGAAGAGCGCCAGGTCTTCGCGGCGCTCGGCCGACTCGCCCGCGTCGCCACCAGGATCGGGCCAGCGCTCGCACGCCGCGTCGTCGAAGACCTCGCGGCGCACGTGCGCCCGCTGGCGGTGGTCGCGCGCGATGCCCATGGCAATGCGAAAGAGCCATGTCGAGATCTTCGCGCTCTCCACGAAATCGGGCAGCCGCCGATGGACGACGAGAAAGACATCCTGCACGGCGTCTTTGAGGGCGGACTCGGCCACACCGAGACGCCGGAGCGATCTCCAGACGAAGGCCACATGCTCATCGTAGACTTGGCGAAAATCCATTCCGGGCGAGCCCGCCTCACCATGGTTTAAGGGGAGCCTGCGACGCGCGCCATCACCAAATCCGCACGCGCACGTCGACCGCTACCCACCCCGTTAAGGCGTCGGTCGCGTAACCAGCGGATACGGCGTTCTCGAAATGGAACGATGTCGTTCGCGTTTGAGCGGCGACGGCGGCAGAGATTCCAACGCCAATCCGGCTGGATAGCGCAAAGGACGCGTCGGGCCCAGCGCCGACCGATACCCATGTTCGAACTTGGGTCGGAACGATGAAATCCCCCGCGATTCCTTGCCCCGTGCCCGACAACGCGACGACGACAGCCGTGCCGCAACCGCTGATACGCACGGCGCGATCCCAAAAGGCGTAGCATCCACGCGCCCGACCTCCCGCCAGACCGACGTCGATGTAGCGCGCCGTGGCCACGTCGTGGGCACGGGTCGGAGCCCATACACCGCCAAGCGATAACTCGAAGGCTCGAAATCGCACCGCAGCATCGGCGAACACCGCGCCCGAGAAATCCAGGGGCATGCCATGCGTGGCGGCGCTGCCCGCCATGAACCAAAAGCTCGGCGGGGGGCCCGCGCGGCGCTCGACCTGTGGCGACGCGATCGGCGGCGCTGCGGGAGCGGCGCGCGGCACGACTTCCGCAGCCGGCACCGGAGGTTCGGGGCGCAAAGGATCCTCGTCGAGCAGGAGCAGCATCGACACCATCAACGCTTCGTGAAGGCCCTCGCAGGTCGGCCCCCGCGAGGCGAGCCTGCGAATTCCTTGCTTGCGACCGTCGACGTGGATGGTCGCCACGAATTCATCGCCCTCGCGAGCGAGCTCGACCGAAAGAAGCAAGCGGCCAAGGCCGCGATCGCTCGTCGCCGTCATGCGCGCGCGCAGATCGCGCGCCAGCGATTCTTCGTCGCTGCAAGCTCGCGCCTCGACGGCGCGCGCGACCGAGAGCGTTGCGCCCGGAATCTCCGCGGCCTCGGCGCGGCCCGGAGCCAAGCATGCCCACACCGTCGCCACCGCCACGATTCGGACCAATCGCCTCACCCCAGCGCCCGCGGGCACGGTCCGCATGAGCGCAGTGATAGTCGAAAATCGGCGAAATCGGGCGCGAATTTCGGACTCCGTTCTTTTTGTGATGGCAAGCGCCCGCCGCTCCCCTGAACGTAAGCGGCCGGTTCGTCCGGCGTACTTAGCTGGGAGTCGAACGATGCGAAAAACAAACGTTTGGTTGTGGCTTACGGCGACATTTGGGCTCGGCGTGGGGTTGGCCAATGGTTGCGGCGGTAGTTCGTCGGTGGGCACGCTGTTCGATCCTGTCGATGGCAACCAATGCTCGCCGGCCGGCGGGACGAGTCCGGCCACCGACGGGTGCAACACCTGCTCGTGCGGCGCCACGGGGCGCTGGAGCTGTACGAAAAAAGCGTGCGGTGGATCGACCACCGGGGGCTCCACGACCACCGGGGGCTCCACGACAGGCGGCAACGCGTGCACAGATGGCGAAAAGAAGATCGCCGACGACGGGTGTAACGCGTGCGAGTGCTCCGACGGTCAATGGGCGTGCACGGAGAAAGGCTGCGCCTGCAAGGCGGGCGACACGAAGAACGACGGGTGCAACACGTGCTCGTGCGCCAACGGTCAGTGGGCTTGCACCGACAAAGCATGTCCCCCCACCTGCAAAGACGGTGACACGAAGATCGCCGACGACGGATGCAACAACTGCGGGTGCACCAGCGGCCAATGGGCGTGCACGAAGAAGGCGTGCCCCGCTCCCGAGTGCAAACCCGGTGACACGAAGAAGGTCGACTGCAATTCCTGCGGGTGCACGGAAGGGGGACATTGGGCCTGCACGCTCATCTTCTGTCCGAACACTTGCCCGGCCCCCTCCACCCAGGTTCCGTCGAACGGGTGCGCCCAAGTCGTCGTGTGGGCCAAAGACCCGAAGGCCCAGACCTGCTGCCAATACGGCACGCCGTGTGCCGCCCCCGCCGGCTGGCCGACCTATACGAGCCAGGCTGACTGCGAAAAGATCAACCAATGCCCTCTGCCCAACGTGCAGGACGGCAAGATTTGCCCCGCGGTCGTCGTCTTCGCCAAGGATCCCAAGACCGGCACCTGCTGCCAATACGGCGACCCTTGCCGTGCCCCCACCGGATGGGCGCAGTTCAACACGGCCGACGATTGCGCGAAGAACTGACCCGGGTGCGCGGCACCGCTTGGCCAAAGTCGAGCCCGACTTTTCGAGCGCCACCTCGAACTTTCGACGCCGAGGGCCCTTTTCGAGCGTCACCTCGAATTTGCCATACCAAATTGGAATCGACCGGTCGAAACCGAGGGCCCTTTGGCCAAGCCCGCGCTTCGCGCGGAGGCCGGCTTCGCTGCGGGCACTATCTCTTTGTTTTCGGGGGGCTTCGCCCATCCCCGCCGGGGTAAGCCCGGAACATGCCCCACCCCCACGGCACCTCCGGCGCCGATCCACCTGGGTCTCCACGCTCTCGAACCTGGCGGCCAAATTTTCGCCGCGCGGACTCGTTCTCCACGCGCGGAGGACCCGCGCCGGATGAAAACGCAGTAGGCTGTCGTGGGCGTCGTCAACGACGCAGACTGGCCGTTTCCTCTCGGTCGTCGGGGGTTTCGCGCCGACCTCGACCTCGTCGGCGCGTTTACTGCGGACGGAGAACTCCAAGATCACCGAGTGGTGAGATCGAGCGTCACAAGGTCGACGTCCCAAAGCAAGCGGCGACGCACTCAGGCGGCTCTTCGGGGATGCAGGCGTCTGCGGGGTCGGGCTTCTCGCGGGGTCGGGCTCCTCGAGGACGGCCGAGCGTTCGGCCCGTGTCAGCGCGACTTCGTGCGACGAGGCGCACGGCCGGATTGCGACCCCTTCGCGACACCTCGCTGGAGAGCACGGACATCGCGCAAATCTTGGGGGCGTCCTACCGTGCTCTTGTTGCGAATCAGATCTTCTTTGCCGATGACGGGGATCGTCGCCCCGCCCAAATCAATCTGCCCCCGTCTTATCCACGCCTCCTCGAATTCGACACCTGGTAGCGATAGCAAGAAATCGATCCGTGTCGGGCTTCGCCCGAGCCAAACGATGTCGCCGAGCTTCGCGCTTCGTAACGCTTGCACGATGTCGGCAGGCACACCGAACGTCGAGAGCCCGCGACACGCGCGTTCAATGTTTTTTGGGTCCGCTGCCAGCCACAGATCGACGTCCTTCGTCGATCGCGGTCGTCCGTGGGCCGCCACCGCGTGCCCTCCCACCAACAAGTAACGGACGCTTTCGGCGGCGAACGCCGAAAATAGATCGATCAAGTCTCGGGGTAGGTCCATGAGGATGCGCGAGTTGCCAAGTCTCGAGAGACAGAATCAGTGACGCGCGAACCCGTTCTGAGGCACCAGCGGCATGCCAAAAGAGTCGATCTGCCGCCTCGAGTTGGGCGTGCGACGACACGATGCCACCCGTCCAGGGCTTTGGTCGATGTTTGGTTCGGGGAGATCGCGCCACGTGCCCCGATGGTATCACGGTGCCGCACTCGCGCCTCCATCACTGCGTCTCCGGCCCCCCGCCGCATCGACCGGCCTCGAGCGAGGTCTCCCGACTCCTCCGGTGCCGTCGCGGCGCGATCGATGTTAAGGAGAGGCGGCAAGATGAGCCCTCGCTTGAAGAAAACGTTGGTGCTGCTCCTCAAGGTCGCAGTCCTCGTCGGCATCGTCGAGTATGCCCGGCGCCAGAGCCAGGTTGCCGATGAGCTCGCCGTGCTCGGCGCCCCGACGGAGCCGGCACTTTTGCTCGACACGATCGACGGCCGCAAGGTCACCGTCGCCCGTGGCACGCGCCTTCGAGTCATCGGCACCGTCGACGAGCTCGGCAGCCCCGTCGCTTATCGAGCCACGACGCTCGACGGCGCAGAGATCGGCATCGCTGCCACCGATGTGGAAGGAGGGCGGCACGAAGCCGTAGGGCCGCGCTTCGCGCTGCTTCCGGGCATGCGCACGCTCTTCGCCAACCTCGACTTTCAGCTGCTCGCATTGGCCTTTCTCACCTTCGGGCCTCCCCTCTTCTTGATGGCGGTAAGGTGGCGCGTGCTCCTCGCCGCGGGCGGCGTGGACATCCCCTTCTTCACCCTCCTGCGCCTGCACTACATGGGGTTCTTCTTCAACACGTTCATGCCCGGCGGGGCCGGCGGTGACATCGTCAAGGCCGTCTATGTCACGCGCCAATCGTCGCAGAAGACCGAAGCCGCGACCATCGTGCTGGTCGATCGCGCGGTGGGCCTCGCCGGGATCCTCATGATGGCGGGAACGGTCGTGCTGCTCGACTACGACGAGATGCGCGGCGTTGGACAAACGGTCGGCATCGTGTCGGCCGCGCTCACCGTAGGTGCCGTGCTCTACTACTCGGCCTGGTTCCGCAAGCTGATTCGCTACGATCTCTTGCTGTCCAAGCTCCCGCGCGCCGACATGCTCCAAAAGATCGACGCGGCGCTCTACGGCATGAAGCAACGCAAGGGCGCGCTTGCGACGGCCCTCGCGCTCAGCGTCTTCTTGCAGTTGCTCGAAGTGTTCGGCATCGCGCTCGCCGGCCGATCGCTGGGCCTCTACCGCGCCACCGCAGCGCATTATCTGGCGTTCGTTCCCATCGGCTACCTGTTCAACGCGCTCCCGCTCAGCTTTGGAGGCATCGGCCTCATGGAAGGCGCTTACCTCAAGTTGTTCCGCGACGCGGGCGTCGCCACGGCGACCCAAGGCTTCATGCTAGGGGTGCTCGCGCGCCTCATCGTGATCGGCTGGAGCCTTCTCGGCGCGGCTTCGGCGCTATTTCCGCCACAGCGCGCCGAGGCCCCCGCCAACGTTTAGGGCGTGTTCCCACGAAAGAGTGTCCAGCACAGGCCCCTAGCCGCGCGCATGCTACCTTCCCCGCGCTCGATGGACCCGAAGATTTTCCCGGCTTCGCCTGTAGAAGGCGCTGAGACCTCCGACGCCGTCCTCCGCTTCTTGGAGAGCATCGGGCGGCGCTCGGAAGCGGAGTTTTACCTCGCCCTCTTCCGCGCCGAGCGAAAAGAGAGCTTTGCCAACTTGGTCATCGGCGCGAGCGTGCTGCGCGACGCCGTCGAGGCCGTCGTCCTCGATCTGCGCTTTTTGCGGGAGCTCGGGCTCTCGCCGGTCGTCTCGCTCGGGTTGAGCAGCGCTGGCGCCGCGAGCTCCGAGCAAGCCGAGCGCTTGCGCAGGCGGCTCGAGCGCGCCGACATCGCTTCGTCGATCCACGCCGCCGCCGCGACGTCGCTCTCCGACGCCGTCACCGACAACGTGCGAAGCGGCGTCATTCCCATCGTCGCTTTCACCAGCGGCGACGCCGACGCGCGGTTCGACGCGCTCGGCGATCTCTCGGTCGGGCTCGAAACGCGCAAGGTCATTTTCGTGTCGCGCCGCGGTGGGCTCCGCCTTCGCCAGTCGGAGGCCGAAGTCCCCATCATCAACCTGGCCACCGACTACGAAACACTCGTCGCCAAAAAGGCGCTGAGCCCGAACCGCCTACTTTTGCTCGAACAAACGCGCCGGCTGCTCGAGCGCGCCAACCACCGCATGTTCGTTGCCATCACCTCGCCGCTCCTCCTCTTGCGCGAGCTCTTCACCGTCCGAGGCGCGGGCACCCTCGTCAAACGCGGCGCGCCGCTCATGGTGAAGAACGGTCTCGCGGAGGTCGACGGACGCCGGCTCGCCGCCCTCCTCGAGTCGAGCTTCGGGCGTCCGCTCGCGCCTTCGTTCTTCGAGCACCCGATCTCACGCGTCTATCTCGAAGAAAACTACCGCGGGGCGGGCCTCATCCGCGAGACTCCGCTCGGAGCCTACCTCTGCAAATTTGCCGTGACGCGCGAGGCCCAAGGCGAAGGGCTCGGTCGCGACATCTGGCAGCTCGTCGTGTCCGACTATCCGAGCGTCTTTTGGCGCGCGCGGCCCGACAATCCGATCGTGCCGTTTTACATCCAGGAGTGCGACGGCATGGCCCGCATGGGCGAGTGGCACGTCTTCTGGAAGGGCATCGTGCCCGAACACGTACCCGAGGCCATCGCCACGACGCTTGCTCAGCCCGTCGATTTTGCGCCTCAAATCGCACGCGGCAGCGCGAATTGAGATTGACCCGACCTCTCGCTTCGCCTCTTCTTCTAGACGTCGAATCGCCGACGAAACCAGGTCCAAGATCCATGTCCCGCACCCGCACTCAAGCCGTCCTCATTCTCGGGCTCTCCCTTCTCATCGCGTGCTCGCGCAAAGAAGAGGAGCCGCAAAGTGCACCAGCAGCCGCTCGGCCGGGCACGCCCGCGGCGCCGAGCACGCTCGCTCCTGCCGTCA